>NZ_JCANNB010000008.1:0-214605 GCF_059553435.1 Micromonospora sp. PRAS1 | reverse complement strand
GCGCAGCGCCCGCCCAAGCTGTCTCCTGGGGACTGTCGATCCCATGTCGTCGGCCATCCGCCACCCCTCTCCGTGTTGCGTTTTGTTACATCACGACGCCATTGCTGAAACGCGCGACCGCCCTCAGCCGCAATTGATCGGGGAAGAGGGATCGCGCATTGACGATTACGCGTCCGACCATACAAGACAGTTCCGACAGCCTCCACCGCCGCGCAATTCCCACGCTCGCAGCAGCGGCCAGGAACCGGACCTTGGAAACGTTCCGTTAAAGACGAACGCCAAATTTCCAAGATCTGACGTTGGCTCCGGTTATCCGGGCTGGCGACGGCTGAGGATCACCACGTAGCGGCAGGGGCGGTCGGTGACGTTGCGGTAGGAGCAGGGGGCCGGTTCGCCGAGTTCCAGGCAGTCACCGGCACTCAGCTCGTGCTCGACGTCGCCCTCCTGGAAGCGCAGGCGGCCCTGCAACACCCAGATCTGGTGGTCGGCCAGCGCGTACGAGTCGGCCGGGTAGGAAACCTCCGCGCCGGCCGGAAGTTCCACTTCGACCAGTTGGACCGAGCCGCCTGCGGGTGACACCGAGCGACGCCGGTAGCCCGTCTTCGGATCGACCCAGACGGGCTGATCGGCGCTGCGGGACAGCCGAGGGGCCTGCTCCTCGGCACGGGCGAACAACTCGGAGAGGGTGAGGCCGAGCGCCGCGCTGAGCCGGCCGAGGAGGACTGCGGTCGGTTGCGCCGTACCGCGTTCGACCTTGGCGATCATGGCCCGTGACACGCCGGAGCGCTCGGCCAGGGCGTTTACCGACAGTCCCCGGGCGGCGCGGGCGGCGCGGAGGGCGGCGGCGAGCTCGGCGGTCAGGCGGTCCGACATGGGTGACACTATAGTCAGCTATAGAGCTAACATAGTGACATGCCGCTGAGGATCCGCGATGCCGGGCCGGGTGACGCCGCCGCCTGCGCGGCCATCTACCGGCCGTACGTGCTGGACACCACAGTCACCTTCGAGACCGAGCCGCCGACAGTCGCCGAGATGGCCGGGCGGATCGAGGAGGCGAGCCGTACGCACGCCTGGCTGGTGGCCGAGCTGGACGGGTCCGTCATCGGCTACGCGTACGCCCGGCCCTTCGCCGCCCGGCCGGCGTACCGCTGGTCCTGCGAGGTGAGCGTCTACCTGGAGGCCGGGCGGCGCCGCACCGGCGCGGGCCGGGCGCTGTACCAGACACTGCTGCCCCGGCTGGTCGAGCGCGGCTACCGGGTGGCGGTGGCGAAGACGACCCTGCCCAACGACGCGAGCCTGGGGCTGCACGCGGCGCTCGGATTCCAACCGGTCGGGGTGCACCGGCGCATCGGCTGGAAGCACGGCGCCTGGCGCGACGTCGCCATCACACAGCTCGCCCTGGTCCCCGGCGACGGGCCACCAGAACCCATGGTCATCCGCGACGGGCCACCAGAACCCCTGGTCATCCACGACGGGCCGCCGGAGGCGAGCTGAATTGGCTACCCTCCCGGGTCAGGGAGGCGGGCCATGTCCAGCACACAGTTGTACGACACCATCGGAGCCAGCTACACCGTGACGCGGCGCACCGAGCCGCGGATCGCCGCGCAGCTCTGGGCCGCGCTCGGCGACGCGCGGACGGTGGTGAACGTCGGGGCAGGCACCGGTTCCTACGAGCCCACCGACCGGGCGGTCACGGCAGTGGAACCATCGGCGCTGATGCGGGCGCAGCGCCCCGCAGAGGCCGCGCCCTGCGTGGCCGCCGCCGCGGCGCACCTTCCCTTCGAGGACCAGTGTTTCGACGCGGCGATGGCCTTCGCCACCCTCCACCACTGGCCGGACCCGATCGCGGGCCTGCTCGAGCTGCGCCGGGTCGCCCGCCGGGTGGTGGTGTTCACCCACGACACAGGTGACAGCGCATGGCTTGACCGGTTCTGGCTCACCCGCGACTACCTGCCCGAAGTCGCAGACCTCCTGGTCGACCGGCCCTCGCTGGACGAGCTGGCCGACGCCATCGGCGCCCGCCAGGAGCCGGTGCCCGTCCCGTGGGACTGCGTCGACGGCTTCTTCGAGGCGTACTGGCGCCGGCCCGAGGCGTACCTGGACGAGGAGGTCCGGCGCGGGACGTCGGTCTGGGCCAGGGTCGGGCCCGACGTCGAGCAGCGGGCCGTGCAGAGCCTCCGCGCCGACCTCGCCTCGGGTCGGTGGGCGGCACGCAACGCTGAGCTCCTCGATCTCGACGCGGCCGAACTCGGTCTTCGCCTGCTAATCGCCTGACGCGGCGAAGCGTAGGGCGGCGGGCAGCGCGTCCTGGTGCAGCACGACAAGGGTGTCGACAGCCCGGGTCAGTACGACGTACAGCCGGTTCATCCCGCGCGGCTCGGCGGCCACGATCTCGGCCGGCTCCACCACTATGACGTGGTCGTACTCCAGGCCCTTGACCAGGCTGGCCGGCACGACCGCGACGTCCGGCAGGTCGATGAGCAAGGCGCGGTCGTCGGCGGCGATGACGGCGACGGTCGCGTCCCGTGGTGCCTGCCCGAGCGCGTCGCGGAGCGCGGCGGGCAGGTCGTCGACCTGCCGCACGGAGAGCGTGCCGCCGGGCCGATACGACCGGGTGGGTGCGATCCCGGGGGCGAGGGCCTGTGCCGCGTACTCGGCGATGACCTGCGGTACCCGGTATCCGGTGTGCAGCTCCAGGGTGCGGATCTCGCGCTTGCCGATCCGGGCGAGCAGTTGCGGCCAGGACTGCGCTGCCAGCGGATGGGTGGCCTGCCCGAGGTCACCGACGACGGTCATCGAGGCGTACTCGACGCGACGGGCGATCATCCGGCATTCCATCGGGGAGAGGTCCTGGGCTTCGTCGAGGATGACGTGCAGGTACGGCTCGTCGGTGACCGGGTCGTCGTCGGGTTCCTCGACGGGCAGCGGTTCGGCCAGCAGCGGCACGTAGCCCTCCTCGCCGTGCGGGTCGAAGCCGTCGGTCCAGCCGACGACGTGGTGTCCCTCCCGGAGGATGACCGCCTCGGCCCAGCGTTGCGCCGCACCTATCGCGTCGTTGTCGATACCCGGCCCGGCCAGCGCGAACGGGGTGGCGAGGTTGGGGGCGTACAGCTCCCAGCCCTGCTGTAGCCCGCAGCTGAGCACGAAGGTCGCCACCGTCCGGGTGCCGGTGGTCAGCTCGCGCAGCTGCCACTCCGGTTCCGGTGCGCGCGGCGCGGCGGGTGGCTCGCCGAGCAGCCCGGCCAGTTCGTCCAGGAGCGGCACGTCGTCGACGGACCACTCCGAGCGGCTCCGGTACGTCGCGGCCAGCGTCTCGGCGGCCTCGGAGTCCAGACCGACCACCCGGTCGTCGTCGCCGAGCCAGCCGAGCACCTCGGTCGGGGTCAGCGGGGGCCACCACGCCCGCCGGAAGGCGTGCAGCTCGTTGCGATCGCCGACCTCCTCGGCGAACAGCTCCCGATCGAGGTGCCTACCCGCCACCTGCTGCCACAGCGCCGCCACAAGTACCGCAGCGGCGGTCGGGCCGGCGGCGTTGGGCTTCGTGCCGTCCACCTCGCAGCGGGCGCGTACCCGGCGGCGGGCCGCCGCCAGCTCCTCCGCGTCGAGCGTGAGCACCTGGCCCGCGTACACAAGTCGCAGCCGGCGTGGTGCGGTCGGCGGCGTCTGCCAGCTCAGCTCGACCAGCACGTCCCGCATGCGGTCGTCGCCCTTGATCCGCGCCACCGGCGCGCGGTCGCGGCGGGTGGCGGTGACCCCCTCCACCAGCTCACCGAGGGCCCGCAGGTGCACGCTCTCCTCACCGAGCGAGGGCAGCACCCGGCTGATGTAGCGGGTGAAGACCGTCGAGGGGCCGACCACCAGGATCCGGCCGTCGGTGAACCGCCCCCGGTTGGTGTAGAGCAGGTACGCGGCCCGGTGCAGCGCGACCTGGGTCTTGCCGGTGCCCGGCCCGCCGCTGATCAGGGTGACGCCCCGGGCCGGCGCCCGGATGGCCTCGTCCTGTTCGCGCTGGATGGTGCTGACGATGTCGCGCATGTGCGGCCCACGGGAGCGACGTAGCGCGGACAGCAGGGCACCCTCGCCCAGCACGCGCAGGTCACCGGCCCGGTCCGGGGTGAGCACGTCGTCGTCGAGGTCGACGACCTGCTGACCACGGCAGATGATGACCCGGCGGCGGACCACACCGAGCGGCTCACCCGGCGTCGCCCGGTAGAACGCCGAAGCGGCCGGCGCCCGCCAGTCGACCAGCAGCGGTTCCAGACCGTCGCGTACGCCCAGCCGGCCGATGTGGAAGCTCTCGCCGTCGTCGAAGTCGAGTCGCCCGAAGACGATGCCCTCCGCCTCGACGTCCAGCGCCCGCAGCCGCACGGCGGCCCGGTGCACCATCGCGTCCCGCTCCACCAGACCGGTGGCCGGGCCGCCGGTCGCCCGCCGGTGGCCCTCACCGGCGAGGTCGTTGGCCCGGGCCCGCATCCCCTCCAGCAACTCGTAGACCCGGTCCACGACCCGCTGCTCGGCAGCGATCTCCCGGCCCCTGACGTCAGACACGATGGCCCCCCGCAACGCACGGCTTGACTGTCCGGCGAAGCGTATGACCAGTTCAAGGGCGGATAAATCAGTCTTCGCGACGATCCGAAGGCCGGTTTCGCCCCCTACAATGAAAGTGGCAGGGGGCGCGGATCACTTCTCGTCGGGGCGTTCCTCCGGTGCGACGCTCTGCGGTGGCACCGCGACCACCTGAGTCTGGCCCAGCCCGCTGCGGGTGCCGGGCAGCTCCGGGCCCGACCGGATGGTTCGGGGCCGACGATCGACGGTTTCGGTCGGAAAATGCAGCGGGCCGGTCATGAAATCGCTACCCCCATATCGATACGCGCGGTAATCACGCGGTTCCTCAATGCGAGAACCCTAGGGCAGCCACGATTGATGTGGCCAGATGCAAATGGATAACCGAAATGGACGACTGGCGGGATTGCCGACGCGGTTCCCGCCGGGCATGATCGGTTCCGTCTACCAATCTCGGTGCCGGCGCCGGATCGGCCCGCGGCGCGGCTGGTAGGCGGTGTGGCTGTTCGGCTCAGTCGCCGGGCAGCCAGGTCTGCCAGATCTCCGGGTTGGCGTCCAGCCACTTCTTGGCCGCCTCGTCATGGGACAACTTGTCGACCGTGAGATAACGGGCCACCTCGTTCTGGTCGGCGTTGGTCCACTGAAAGTTCTTGATGAGCTCGGCGGCCGGGCTGCCCGACTCGGCGAACTTCCGGTTGGCGATCTTGTCGAGGTCGTACGGCTGGTAGTCGCAGGCAACCTTCTCCGGCTTTGCGTCGCAGCCGGGGGTGTAGGGCGGCAGTTCGATGTGCACCAGGTCGACCTCGGCCAGGAACCACTGCGGCGCGTAGAAATAGCCGATCACGGGCTGCCGGTTCCGCTCCCCCTCCCGGAATGCCTCGATCAGTTTGTCCTCGCTGCCAGTGGTGTGAACCGTGTAGTTCAGCTTCAGATTGCGGATCAGCGCCCGGTCGTTTGTCTCGTAGGAGGGGTCCCCGTTGAGCAGCACACCCTTACCGCCGGAGGTCAGGGTACGGAACAGGTAGGCGTAGTCGTTCAGGTTCTTCCAGTTGGTGATGTCCGGGTACTGCTCGGCCAGCCACGGCGGGACGTACCAGCCGACGACCCCCTTGTTGCCGGTCATGCCGTGCTCGACGGCCGCCCGCTCCTCGTCGATGTAACGCTTCTTCAGCGCCTCGCGGCCCCAGTTCTCCAGGATGACGTCAGTTGTGCCGGCGGCGACCTCCGCCCAGGCGTCCTCCGCCGTGAGGTCCTTGACCACCACCGTGCAGCCGAGCCGGTTCTTGGCCAGGTGGCCCACCACCGCGACGTTCGCCTCGTAGCCGATCCATGGCAGGTTGGCGATGGTCAGGGTGCCGCACTCCGTGCGTTCGGGCGGGCCCGGTGCCGCGACCCGGGGCTGGATCTCGGCCGCGCAGCCGGCCAGCGCCAGGACGGCCGTGGTGGCGAGGGCGAGCGCCCTGGTCCAGCCTGTCGTCTGCATCGCTGCTGTCTCCTCTTTCTCGTTGCGCCCCGGCCGCCCGGCACCGGCGGAAACCGGCCTGCTTCCGGTCACCGGCCCACGCCGGCCCGGGCGAGGCGTTGCGCCAGGACCACCTCGGTCAGCGCGAGTAGCACCTGCTTGACCGACTCCCGCTGACGCGCATCGCACTCCACCAACACCACTTCGTCCGCGACGCCGAGGGCCTCGCGCACCTCGGCCAGCGCGAACCGGCGAGTCTCGTCGAAGTTGTTCACGGCCAGCAGAAACGGAATCTGGTGGTCCTCGAAGTAGTCGATGGCGGGAAAGCAGTCCTCGATCCGCCGGGTGTCGATCAGGACGACCGCACCCAGGGCACCCGCCACGAGGTCGTCCCAGAGGAAGGCGAACCGATCCTGGCCGGGCGTGCCGAAGAGGTACAGCAGCAGGGACTCGTCGAGACTGATCCGACCGAAGTCCAGGGCCACGGTGGTGGTCGTCTTCCCGGCGACCACCGAGGTGTCGTCGACCCCCACCGAGACCTCGGTCAGATCGGCCTCGGTGACCAACGGCTCGATCTCCGACACCGCACCGACGAAGGTGGTCTTGCCGACTCCGAAACCTCCGCTCACCACGATCTTCACCGCGGTGGGCAGGGGCGGCTGACTAGAGAGCGCGGACACGGTCCCTGATCCTCTCGATCATGGCGACGGAAAGCTCGCCCTGTTCCTCGCGGCGCAGATAGCCCTCGGTGAGCAGGTCTGCCACGAGTACCCGGGTGACGCCGAGCGGTACCCGCAGCGCCACCGCCAGGTCGGCCACGGTGCGGGGCCGCTGGCACAACTCGACGATCCGGCGGGCCTCGAATCGCAGCGGTGCGGAGAGCGCCGCCGGCCGGGCGGAGAGCAGGGTCTCCACCCGCAGCCCGTCCTGGACCGGTCGGGTGCGCCCGCCGGTGAGCAGGAAGGGACGTACCGCCGCCTCGTCCGAGGGCTCCGGCGCGGACCACGGCTGCGCCTCCGGAGCGGGGTCGGCCGGCGCCGGGACTGCGGTCCAGTACGGGATCATCCGCGGATCGGGCAGCCGCGGTCCGACGCTCACCGCGGCAGGACCCGTCTCGACTCGGAGATCAACGCCGGGGTCAGCATGGTGCCGAACCGGTCGGCGAGCAGCGAGATCTCGTACCCGACCAGGCCCAGGTCGCAGTCGCCGTCGGCGAGCACCCCCAGACAACTACCGTCGCTGATCGCCGACACCAGCAGGAAGCCCCGCCTCATCTCGATCATGATGAGCTTGAGCCCGTCGAAGTCGTACTTGCGGGAGGCGGTCCGAGCCAGGCTGGCCATGCTGGACACGATGGCGGCGAGCTGGTCCCCGGCGCCCCGGTTCAGACCGGCCGAGACGGCGATGAGCAACCCGTCGGAGGAGACGGCGACCGCGTCCCGGACTCCGTCCGTCTGCCGGACGAAGTTCGCCAGCAGCCAGTTGAGTTGGTGCGGATCGCTCTGGATGTCAACCTTCACGTGCCCCCCAAGGCTCGATCGTGGTGTCGTCGCCGGACCCGGTCACCGGTGCCGACCGCTCGACCTGGCCACGTAGCGTTCCGGCCCGCAGCGCGGTCAACCGGTTCCGGATCTCCATCGGTGAGTCGTCCATCGCCGCAGCGCGCTGGGCGGGTGCGGCCGGGCCGGCAGTGCGCGCGGGCGTACTCTCCCGACGGTCGCGGGGCAGGCGCTTGCGCAGCCCGTTGGTGGTCCGCTCCGCCACCGGCTCGGGCGAGGCCAACTCGCCGACGATGATGGGTGAGCCGCCGGTGGGCTGGGCCCGGGCGGTGGGCGCCGACGGCGCGCCGTGGTCGCCCTCCGGTGCGCCGACGCCGGTACGCGTGCCGACCTCGGCCATCCCGACCGCCGGCATCGGGCGGACCGCGGTCGCCGGGGCCAGGCCGGACGGCGTCGCCTGCGGCTCGGCGGCGACCCGGGAGGTGACGGAGCCGGCGGTGATGGCGACCGGCGCGGTCCCTGCCTCACCCGGTCCGTCGCCCGACTCGATCGCATCCGGACCGGTGAGCACTGTGGACGGCAGGAGCACCCGGGCGGTCACCCCGGTGACCGGGGAGGGTGCCAGCTGCACGTCGATGCCCAGATCCTGGGCGAGCTGACCGACCACGTGGTGTCCGAGGTAGCGGGTGGGGGCCGAGACGTAGTCGACCTCACCGCGCAGCCGGGCGTTGGCCTGGGCCAGATCCTCGGGAGACATCCCGATGCCGCCGTCGGTGACGGCGATGAGATAGCCGTCCCCGGTACGCCGGCCCTGAATCTCCACGTCGGCGTCGGGCGGGGAGAAGGTCAGTCCGTTCTCGACCAGTTCGGCGAGCATGTGGGCCACCGCGCTGACGTTGGCGCCAACCACCCAGGCGTCGTCGATGCGGCGGATCTGCACCCGCCGGTACTCCTCGACCTCGGAGATCGCTGCCCGGATCACATCGGCGATCGGCAGCGGCCGGGTCCACTGTCGAGGTCCGCCGGCACCCACCAGGACCAGCAGGCTCTCCGCGTTGCGGCGCATGCGGGTGGCGAGGTGGTCCAGTTCGAAGAGGTTTGCCAGCCCGGCCGGGTCGGTCTCCTCCCGTTCGAGCTTGGTGATGAAGCTGAGCTGGCGCCGCAGCAGGTTCTGGTTACGCCGGCCGAGGTTGGCCAGGGACTCACTGGTACTACGGCGCAGCACCGCCTGTTCGGTGGCGAGGCGGAAGGCCACCGCCTGTACCTGGTCGAGCGCGCCGGCCACCGAGCGAACCTCGGTGCTGGACCGCGCCGGCACCTGGACCGGGGCCGGTGCCTGCGGTTCGCTCTCGCCGGTGCCGTCCTGCAACTGACGCACGGCGACCGGAAGCCGGTTGGCCGCGAGGTCGTGCGCCTCGGCGGCGAGCATCGCCAGTGGCCGGGTGATCGACCGGGCCGCTACCACCAGCAGGGCGATCGCCCCGGCGAGGAAGAGCGTCACCATCGCGCCGAGCACGAGGAGACGCTGGGTGGACTCGGCCTGCCGTTCCGCGGCCCGCGCCTCGATCTCCGCGCCAAGGTACTCCTGCATCTGGCGCATGCCGTCCAGCACCGTGGTGAGGGCCGACCACCAGGCCTGCGGGTTCACCTGCATCCGGCGGCCGTCGAAGGCGTCCAGGGCGACCTGTTCGAAATAGCCGGCCACCCGGGCCGCACCGGTGTCCAGCACCCAGTCGTTTGCCGCCTTCTGGCTCGCCGTGGCGTACTCATCGAAGTCGGCGAGGGCGGCGTCCCGGGCCGCGCGGAACTCGGCGAACTGGAGGAACTCGCCCTCGGCGAAGCCGCCTGCGGAGAAGACTCCGTTGAGGAACGCCCGCTGCTGGGCGGTGCTCTCCTTGATCCGGCTCAACGCGGCGAGGGTGGCCACGTGTCGGTGCAGCTCGTGATCCTCCGATTGGTCAAGGTCGTAGTCGAGGCGGTTCAGCGCGGCGATCCGCTCGGTGAAGAACTCGAAGGTCGCGGCCCGTGCGGCGCTGCCGCTGTCGGTGGCGGCGCGGACCACGGCGAGGCCGTCGAGTTCCCGTAGGGCGGCGCCCACCCGGTCAGCCACCGGCCCGCCTGCGGCGATCGCCTGCTCGACCGCCTGGCGCCGCTGGTCCACCCGCTCGCGGGCGGGTGCGATCTCGTTGCGGAACCCTTCGTTGCCACCGAGCAGCGCGGCGCTGATGCCCCGCTCGACCTGCAACTCATCGGTCAGGTCCTGCACCACGAGGACGAGCGCCACCGCCTCGCTGGCCTTCCGGACGGCCTGGTACGACGACACCTCGACGACTGTCACGTAGCCGAGCAGCAGCAGTACGGCCGCCACCGGAAGGGCGATGATCGCGACAAGGCGACTGCGGATGCTTCCGCCGTCCCGTGTCACCACAGGCTCCTCGGTGCCCCGAACGGGCAGTGGTCAGCTGGCAGGCTGCATCCGCCGCGATCCTGTGTGGACACACGCTCTCCAATCACCACAGGAGCGCGTGCGCCGGTGTGGTGGCATCAGGGGAATTGATCACAGCAATATCGCGGCATACCTGACCTCTCACAACCCTCGGGCGGAATCCTGATGGGCTCGGGACTCGGGTTCTGCCCTTTCGGGCAGCGCCGTTAAGCCACATGGATGGTCAGCTCTGGGTCCATTGCGTAGCACCACTCACCCGGCCACCCGGGGGCTTGGAACCGCTCCCGGCCCCCGGCACCGCGCAGTGTCCGGGGTTAGCGGGTCGAGCCGGCACCGGCGGTGTCCGGGGGCGGCGGGTCAGGCCGGCACCGGGGTCTGGGCGTGGACGTGGAAGCGCAGCGAACGGGCATCGGTGAAGCACTCCCGCATGGGCCGGACGAGATCGCGGTGTTCGGGGCTGCGCTCCCACGCCTCGAAGTCGGCCAGGCTCGCCCACTCGCTGGTGATCAGCCACTGTTCCGGATCGGTCGACGAGCGGCACACCTGGTCGACCAGGTGACCCGGTACGCCGTCGGCGACCAGGTGCCGGACCGCCTCGTACGCCCGCAGGAAGTCGTCGGTGCGTTCCGCCGGCACCCGGACCAGGAAGACCACCCGTCCTCGCGTCATCGTCAGTCCTCTCCGGCCGGTGCCGCCCCACGCAGCACCAGCGCGCTGTTGAATCCGTCGAAGCCCCGCGCGCAGACCAGCGCCACCCGGGTACGCGGGCGTCGGCGTTCGCGGAGGAAATCCAGTTCACAACCGTCGGCGACCCGGTCCGGGCCGGCCGACGCGGGCAGCGTGTCGTGCCGGTAGGCGAGCAGGGCGGTGGCCACGTCCAGCGCCGACCCGCCCTGGTGTGCCCGCCCGGTCAACGCCTTGTGGGTGCTCACCGGCGCCGCGTCGCCGAATACCGCCCGCAGCGCGGTGGCCTCGGCACGGTCGTAGCGCAGCGCCCCGAGAGCGTCGGGCACCACCAGGTCCACCTCGGCCGGTTCGGCGTCGGCCCGGCCCAGCGCCAGCCGCATCGCCCGGGCGTACTGGTGGGGGTCGCCGGCCGAGGTGGACGAGGTGTGCGCCGCGTCGTGGGTGGCACCCCAGCCGGCCACCTCGCCGTAGCTGCGGGCGCCCCGGGCCGCCGCGTGGCCATACTCCTCGACCACGAAGACCGCACCACCCTCGGCCGGCAGGTAACCGCAGGCACCGACGTCGAACGGGCGGTAGGCCCGCTCCGGGTCGGTGGCCTCGCTGAGCAGCCCGGAGCGCGCCTGGCAGGCAAGCGCGTACGGGCTCAGCGGGCACTCGGTCGCCCCGGCCAGCACCACGGACGCGCCGCGCCGGATGGTGCGTACCGCGTGGGCGAGGCTGTCCAGGCCACCGGCCGACTCGGCCACCAGCACCCCGCACGGTCCCTTCGCCTGGTGCCGGATGGAGAGCTGACCGACGCTGGCCGCGTAGAACCAGGCGATCGACTGGTACGCCCCGACGGTACGCGCCGGAGACGACCAGAGCCGTTGCAGTTCCCGCTGGCCGAAGAGGTTGCCGCCGGAGGAACTGGCCAGTGTGACCGCCCAGCCGTACGGGTCGGTCGCCTGCTCGGGCAGGCCGGCGTCGGCCAGCGCCAACCGGGTGGCCGCGAAGCCGAGATGGGTCCAGCGGTCGGTCTGCACCAGGGCCCGGTTGTCGGTGTACCGGGCCGGGTCGAAGTCCGCCACCTCGCCGCCGAGCCGGGTCGGATAACCGCTGGCATCGAAGAGGGTGATCGGGCCGGTACGCCGCTGGCCGGAGAGCACGGTACGCCAGTGCCGCTCGGCACCCACCCCGCTGGGCGCGACCACGCCGATCCCGGTAACCACCGCCCGCCGCCGCTGCTCGGTCACGCCGACACCTCGCGGGCTAGCCGGCGGAACAGCATCGCCGACTGGAAGCCGCCGAAGCCGCTGCCGACCGAGAGCGCCACGTCGACCGGCACCTCCCGGGCGGTGTTCGGCACGTAGTCCAGGTCGCACTCCGGGTCCCGGGTGGCCCAGTTGGCCGTCGGCGGCACCACGCCGAACTCGATGGCCAGGGCGCAGGCGGCCATCTCGATCGAGCCGATGGCACCCAGCGAGTGTCCGACCATCGACTTGATCGAGCTGATCGGCACCCGGTACGCGGCCGGCCCGAGGGCCCGCTTGAACGCGGCCGTCTCGTGCCTGTCGTTCTGCCGGGTGCCGGAGCCGTGGGCGCTGATGTAGGAGACGTCCTCGGGCGCCAGCCGGGCCTGGCGCAGCGCGTCGCTGATGGCCAGGCCCATCTCCCGGCCGTCCGGGCGCAACCCGGTCATGTGGTAGCCGTTGCTGCGGCTGGCGTAGCCGGCGACCTCGCAGTAGACGTGCGCGCCGCGCCGCCGGGCGTGACCGGCCTCCTCAAGCACCAGCACCGCCGCCCCCTCGGCCAGCACGAAGCCGCGCCGGTCCGCGTCGAAGGGTCGGGAGGCGTGGGCCGGTTCGGCGTTGTCCGGGCTGGTGGCCTTGATGGCGTCGAAGGAGGCGACGGTGACCGGTGAGATGGGCGAGTCGGCGGCACCGGCGAGCACGATGTCCGCCTCACCGTCGGCGATGAGCTGGTGGGCGTACCCGATCGCGTCGATGCCGGAGGTGCAGCCGGTCGAGACGACCTGGGCCGGGCCGTGCAGCCCGTGCCGGCAGGCCACGTCGGCGGCGAGGCTGCTGGGCACCAGCGCCGGATAGAGGTACGGGCCGCCGAGCGCGGCGTCGACCAGCCAGTTGCGGCCGGAGTCGCTGACCGTGACGTACTCCTGTTCCAGGGCCATGGTGCCGCCGACTGCGGTACCGAGCACCACGCCGGTCCGGTCCCGCTCGGCGTCGGTCAGCTCCAGTCCGCTGTCGGCGACGGCCTCGGCGGCGCAGGCCAGCGCGAACTGCACGTACCGGTCGGCGCGTCGTTGCTGCTCGGTGGTGAGCCCGGCGGCATCCGGGTCGAAGTCGCACTCGGCGGCGATCTGGGAGCGGAACGGCGCCGGGTCGAAGAAGCTGATCCGTCGGGTCGCCGTACGCCCCTCGGTGATGTTTTTCCAGAACCGGTCCCGGGTGACGCCGCCGGGGGCGACCACCCCGATGCCGGTGACCACGGTGCGGCGGCCGGTCATGACCCGTCTCGCTGCTCAACCAGTTCGGTGTCGACGTGGCCGAGTTCCGGCCGGGGGGCCAGCGGTCCGAGGTGGAAGACCACCTCGGCGGGGCTGTCGCCGGTGTTGCGCAGCCGGTGCCGGACGTTGCGGGCCACGAAGAGCGCCTCGCCGGCGACCAGCGGCACCGGTTCGTCGTCCAGGTCGACGGTGATCGAGCCGTGGACGAGGTAGAGGAACTCCTCGCTGTAGGGGTGGTAGTGCTCGGCGATCCGCTCCCCCGGCGCCATGCTTGCCACCCCCATGAAGCCGGAGGTGCTGCCGACCGTACGCGGGCCGAGCAGCACGCGCAGTTCGCCGCCGCGGCGGCGGTCGGCCGGCACGTCCCGGGCGGCGACCAGGGCCAGCTCACTCATCGTCGTCCCCGTTCCGGTCGGTCCGTTCGCGCGCCAGCCGTTCGATCCGCTCCTTGATCACCGCCAGCTGCACGACGCTGTTGGTGTTGATCCGCTCGGTCATCCCGGCGTTGTCCACCGGCGCGGTCGGCTTCATCGCGAAGTCCTGGATCCAGGTCATCCGGACGCCCTCCGGTTCCTGCCGGTAGGTCCAGTGGATGTTCATGTACTCGAACGGTCCGGTCTCCACCCGGCGGGCCAGTACCTGCCAGTTGGTCGGGTCGGGGGTCCGCTCGCTGACCCAGCTCCAGGCCACCCCGTTCTCATCGGGATGCATGGTCAGCCGGAACCGGACGGTCTCGCCGTCGCGGCCGAGGATCTCCGCCCGCGCGTACTCGGTGAACAGCTCGGGCCAGCCGGCGACGTCGTTGGTGACCGACCAGACCAGCTCCAGCGGCGCGGCGATGAGGATGCTGTTCTCGGTGTGTCCGGGCGGGTCGGTGGCCGGCGGATCGGCGGGCTCGGACCGGGCCGCCGGATCGGCGCCCCGGGCGACCAGGTCGGCCACCGCGGGGATGCTCAGTTGGGTGGCCTGCTCGGGAATGGTCACCCGCCACCGGTCGGCGACGACCGCGGCGAGTTCGAGCAGGGCGAGGGAGTCCATCCCCAGCTCTTCGAGCGAGGCGGTCGGCGCCCGGGCGGCGACGTCCGGGTCCAGGCCGCAGTTGGTCACCAGGATGTCGGTTATCTCGCCGGTCAGCGAGCGGCCGTCGGTGACGGTCATCGTTCCTCCTCGGTTGTGGCGGTCACGACCGTCCGTCGAAGCGGTAGAAGCAGCGGGCCATGGCGTCCCGGGGGGAACGCCAGTCCGGCAGGTACGGCGTGATGAATGGGCGCAGTCGCGCGCTGACCCGCTCGAACTCGGGATGTTCCCGGGCCGCCGCCACCGCGCCGTCGCCCGGTGAATCGGTCTCCAGCAGGTGCACGTACAGGTCGTGCAGTCGGTAGAGCGACCGGTGCTGGACACCCACCAGGTGGGGCAGCTCGGTCGTGTCGGACTCGGCGAAGATCTCGGCCACCGCGTCCACGGCAGCCGGGTCGATCTTCGCGACGATCACCGTGCGATCCATGTTGCGCCTCCCCGTGGTTTGGCGGCGACGCCACCCGGCGTTCCTGACGACTCCCGAGACCATGCGGGGGCCGGCGTCATCCGTGCGTCACCGCCGCACAGCGGCACGATCGTCAATGGTGACGCTACGTTGACGTAAGCTGTGGATGGGCTGTGCAGCCAGCACTCGCATGATCGGCAAAATTGTCCAGTTCAGAGCCGCTTTCATGGATGGCTAAGAGGTCGCCTTGCCGACATGGATGTTGACTCAGAGTAATCGTTATTGATAATCTCCGCGACGGTCAGACCCCGGCTGGCGCGTCCACCGACGCGTGGCCCAGCAGTGTTCGACGGTGGCGTCACGGCGGCCAGCCGGGACCCGGCCGAGACCGCAGCCGACGCGTTTCGCAGGGGGTGCCGCCGTGGCCGCCGATCCGACCGCCCCGACCACGGGAGAGCACCGGGACGTCGAGGTAGCCCTGCATCTGCTCGGTGGCTTCCGCCTGACCCGCGGCGGCACACCGGTACTGGTGCCCCGGGGGCTGCAACGGGTCATCGCGCTTATCGGGCTGCGGTCCGGCTCGACCCGTACCTACCTCGCCGGACTGCTGTGGCCGGAGGCCACCGAGGAACGAGCCCTGTCGTCGCTGCGTACCGCGCTGTGGCGGCTGCGCCAGGACCCGTACTGCCCGATGATCATCACCGCCGACACCGTCCGGCTCGACCCGTCGGTACGGGTCGACGTCGACGAACTGGTCGAGACTGCGGCCCGGGTCCGCGACGGCCAGCCGCCGCAGGACGCCACACTGGCCCTCACCGCAGGCCGGCACGACCTGCTCCCCGGCTGGTACGACGACTGGGTGCTGACCAACCGCGAACGGTTGCGCCAGCTCCGCCTGCACATGCTCGAACAGCTCGCCGGTCAGCACCTGGCCGCCGGACGGCACGGAGAGGCCCTCGAGGCGGCACTGGAGGCGATGGCCGCCGAACCGTTGCGGGAGACACCGCACCGGCTGGTCGTCCGCATCCATCTCGCCGAGGGGAACGCCTTCGAGGCGGTGCACGCCTTCTATGTCTACCGGGATCTGCTGCTACGGGAGCTGCGGCTGGAGCCCTCCCCGGCGATGACCGCGCTGCTCGACGAGACGCTCGAACCGATCCGGCGGGCCAGCCGGCCGGCGCCCCGACCGCCCGGGCAACCGTCGAACCGACCCAGGTCGCAGGCCCGCTGAGCGCCGTCACCGGGGCGACCGGAGCCGTTGACGGGCAGGTGACTGCCGGCGATACAGGGTGAGCGGGCCGCTACCCGGCGACGAGTCCGGGTACGCCCACCGGTGAGAGGGGTCCGATGAGCCGTCTAGTGATCGTCAGCAGGATCATCCCGGGCGCGGAGGGGCGGGTGGGACAGATCTTCGCCGAATCCGACGCGACCGAACTGCCCGGCCTTACCGGGGTACGCCACCGGTCGCTGTACTGCCTGCACGATCTGTGCGTACACCTGATGGAGACCGACGAGGTCGGCTCGGACGCCCTCGCGGCGGCCCGCAACCACCCGCTCTACCTCCAGGTCAACGAACGGCTCTCCGCCCACACCTCGCCGTACCTGCCCACCTGGCGCTCACCGCGCGACGCCATAGCCAACTGCTTCTACCGCTGGGACGCCGTGGACGTTCCCGCGCCGCGCGCGGCCGGCTGAACGGGGCCCGCCATGGCCTCCCGGGCACCCCACGTCCTGATCGTCGGCGCCGGCACGGGTGGCCTCTGCCTCGCCCACGGGTTACGCCGGGCCGGCATCAGCGTCGCCGTCTACGAACGGCACCCCACCCGGGCGGACGGGTTGCTCGGCTACCGGGTGGGCATCGGCCCGACCGGCAGCCGGGCGTTGCGTGACTGCCTGCCGCCGGAGCTGTTCGAGATCTACCTGGCCACCTGTGCCCGCTCCCCGCGCTACTTCAACGTGCTCAACCAGAAGATGCGACACACCGCGTCGTTTCCGCTGCGGCCGGACAGCCACCCGGTCGACACGGAACGGTCGGTGGCCCGGATGACGCTGCGGCAGGTGCTGCTTACCGGCCTGACCGACGTGGTCCACTTCGACCGCACCTTCACCAGCTACGACCAGCACGACGACGGCACCGTCACGGCCCACTTCGCCGACGGCAGCACCGCCACCGGTGACCTGCTGGTGGCGGCGGACGGCACGCAGTCCGCGGTCCGCCGCCAGTACCTGCCGCACGCGGTGATCCGGGACGCCGGCACCATAAACATCGCCACCCGGATCCCGCTGACCCCGCACACCCGGTCGCTGCTGCCACCGACCGTGCAGCGCGGCATCTCGCTGATCTTCGGCACCGGCGGTGTGATGGGCGTACTGCACGTGATGGAGTTCAAGTGGGACGCCGACGGCCGGCTCAAGCCGGACGTCTCCCCCGCCGACGCGGCATTGCTCGCCGACTGGCCCGGGCTGCGCCACGACCCCACCAGGGACAACATCAACCTGGTGGTGTGGAGCACCGCCCGCCGCTTCCCCGCCGACGTGATGCACCGCCGCGGCCGGGAACTGATCCAGGTGGCCCTCAACCTGACCGCGAACTGGCACCCGCACCTGCGGGAGTTGCTGAGCCGGGCCGACCCGGCCAGTGCCCTGCCGATCCGGGTGTCCACCTCGGAGCCCGTCCCGCCCTGGAAGAGCAGCACCGTCACCCTGCTCGGCGACGCGATCCACACCATGACCCCGGGCCGGGGGGTGGGCGCCAACACCGCACTGCGGGACGCCAACCTGCTGCGCCGTCAGCTGGTTCTCGCCACCGCAGGCGAGAAGACCCTGGTGCAGGCGATCGCCGACTACGAGGCGGCGATGGTGCCGTACGGCTTCGCCCGGGTGGCCGACTCGCTGAACCGCAGCGGAACCAACGGCGACGACCGGATGTACCGACCGGTGTTCGGCCGGCTCGCGCTGCTCGGCGCCCGGGGCTACTTCCGGGTCACCAGCCGGGTGCCGCCACTGCGCCGCAAGTTCGTCGACGACTTCTACACCTATCGGGGCGAGCAGGACTGAGTCGTCGCCCCATCAACGGCCCCGGCACCCGAAGCGGTGCCGGGGCAAGCCCTGTCACGCCTCCGGGTCCACACCGTCCGTCCCGTACCGGGCACCTGTGGTCACCCTCCCGACCTGAATACGGACTGTTACCGAGCCTGCCTGTTGCCTCTGCGTCACGTGTGAAAAGCTGCGGCGAGCTTTTTTCGCGACGACGATCCGGACGTGACCTTCAGGGAGGTTTGCCGTGGGCGATTCCTTCGGAGACTGGCTGATACTGCTCGTGGTGCTGCTGGCCGGGCTGGCCGGAGGCTGGCTGTTGCTGCGCGGTCGGCGCAACGACGCGCCTGCGCCGACGAGTGACGCGACCACGCAGGCGACCGAGCCGGTGCCGGCCTCGACCACCGACACCGCGCCGAGCACCACCAGCGCAGCACCCGCGGCACCGGCTGCGAGCGCCCCGGCCAGCACCGCACCCGCCGCGACCATCCCGGCGGCCGACGAACCGGTTGCCGCCGATCCGGTCGACAGTGCAGCGGCCAACAGCGCGCCGTCCGGCGTCAAGCCGGCCGACACCGAGCCCGTCGGCGCCGACCCGACGCCGGCCGTGGTCGCCGAACCCGTCACCACGGACGCCACGACCACGGACGCCAGCGCGGCGGAGCCGACCGTGACCGAGTCGACGGTGACCGCACCGGTGACCGCACCGGCCGTGACCGAGCCGACCGCGGCGGAGCCGGCCGTGACCGCACCGGTGACCGAGCCGGCCGTGACCGAGCCCGCCGTGACCGCGCCGGCCGCCGACCCGGTCACCGCGCCCGTGGCGGCCACCGAGCCGCAGCCGACGAGCGGCCAGGACGTGCCGGTCGTACCGCCCGCCGAGGACGTGACCGCCCCGGTGACCGCCGGCGCTGCCCCGGCGCGCCGCAAGACGGCCACCAAGCGGACCCCGGCCGCCAAGAAGGCACCGGTCGCCGCCACGCCGGCCAGCAGTGCCGAGGATGCCGCCGCGTCCGCCACCATCGGCACGGATGCCGCCGACGACTTCCGCCGCATCCAGGGTGTCGGGCCGAAGATGGCCGCCGCGCTGCACGGCGCGGGCATCCGGACCTTCCGCCAGCTGGCGGACCTGGACGAGGCCGGGCTGCGGGAGACCATCCGGGGTGCCGGGTTGCGGGCCACGGCCAGCGTGGCCACCTGGCCCCAGCAGGCGAAGATCCTTGCCGCCCAGGCCGGCGACGACGCCTGACCACAGCCACTGAGCCGCCGGTACGGGGGCCGGGCCGCCCGCACCGGCGGCGCGGCCCCCGTTCCCCCCGGCTCGGATAACGGCACGGCACGGCGGCCGAGCGGCTAGCGTCCTCGGATAACGGCACGTCGCGAAGGCGGAGCGGTTAGCGTCAGGGAGCCGGCAGCGCCGGCCCGCCGAACCGTCTCCGGCTGCCAGGAGCCGTCCGTGCCGCTAGCCCAGCCGGAACCCGCGCCCCCGGAACGTTCGGTTGTGCGTACCACGGGCACCACCCGGCGGGTCACCCTCCTGGAACTCTTCTTCGACCTCGTCTACGTGGTCGCCCTGGCGCTCATCTCCCGCACGCTGGCCGCAGAGGTCAGCTGGTTGCGGGCAGGTGAGGCACTGGTCCTGCTGGCCGCCATCTGGTGGACCTGGGCGATCACCACGCTGGTGACCGACCTGTACAACCCCGAGCGGCCACAGATCAAGGCGCTGATCGTCGCGGTGATGTTCGGGGTGCTGCTGATGACCACCGCGATCCCCAAGGCGTTCGGCGACCGGGGGCTGGTCTTCGCCGCCGCCTACGTCGGCGTCCACACCGGACGCGCGCTTGTGCTCCTGTCGACGGTACGCCGCAACCGTGAGGTCCAGCGGCGGGCGATCCGGATCTTCTGCTGGTTCGCCGTCTCGGCGGTGCCCTGGATCGTCGGCGCGTTCGTCTCCGGTGACGCCCGGCTGGTGCTGTGGCTGCTCGCGCTCAGCATCGACTACCTGGGCTTACGGTTGGCCTACCCGGTGCCCGGGATGGGGCGGATACCGAACGCCCTGCGCAACGTGACCGCCGAGCATCTCCCCGAGCGGTACCAGCAGTTCTTCACCATCGCACTCGGCGACACGATCCTGGTCACCGGCCTGGCCTTCAGCACCTACCACTCCAGCCCCGAGACCAACGTCGGCTTCGTCGTGGCCTTCGCCACCACCCTGCTGCTCTGGCGGATCTACGTGCACAAGGCCGGAGAGCTGATGCCCGTCGCCATCCAGGCCGTCCGGAACCCGAGTCGCTTCCTCAACAGCGCCCCGTACACCCATCTGTTGATGGTCGCCGGGGTGGTCGTCACCGCCGCCGGCTTCGAACTGGTGCTGCACTCGCAGCCGACGCGTACCCCGCCGGCGTGGGCGGCGCTCATCCTGGGTGGACCGGCCCTCTTCCTGATCGGCCGGGCCTGTTTCGAACGCGAGGTGTTCAACCGGGTCTCGCCGTCCCGTCCGGCTGGCGTACTGGCGCTGCTCACCGCCGCGCCCGCGGTGCTGTTCCTGCCCACCCTGTCGGCCTCGGTCGCCGCCATGCTGGTCCTTGTCGGGGTGGCACTGGCCGATTACCGGCGCAGCCGGGGCCGGCCACCCGAGGCACCCGCGCCACCGCCGTAGCTCCGGCTGGCCGTCGTTAGCCGAACGGCCCGGTTGGGTAGAAGGCCCGTCACCTCGTACCCACCCTCGACTGGAGGAAGCCATGCGTGGCACGTCGATATTCGGAGTTCTCGTCGTGATCTGGCTGATCATCGGCGCTGTCGCCGCCGGCCAGCGCGGCTACTACAACGACGAGGAGACCAACTGCGCCGAACTCGGCACCATCCTGGTCACCATCGTCGCCGGACCACTCAACTACGTGGGCGCCAACCCGAAGGTCGACTGCGAGCTGCCCCAGCCCTCCCAGTGACGGTGGGCGGGCCTCGACCACGCACGGTTCCGCCCGCCGCCGGTCATCGCGACCGGCGGCGGGCGGAGGTACGCGCCCGGCAGACTCAGCGGAAGCAGTGCGTGACGGGCACCTTGCTGCCGAGGCAGTTGGTCGGGTCGTTCTCGATGACGACGCTCGCCGCGTCGATCTTGACCTGGGCCCGTTCGGCCTGGATACCGCCGGCCGGCACGGTGGCCCGGTTGCGGATCACCCGGCTGTCGTAAAGCGAGGTGGCCCCGGCGCTGACGAACAGCCCGGCGCCCTGGGAGCGCCCGCCCACCGCCGCGTTTCCGGCCACATCGCTGGTCCGCACCAGCAGGTTGGACTTCTCCGCGTAGATGCCGCCGCCGTTGCCCCGGGCGGTGTTGCCACTGATCACACTGTCGTCCATCGGCAGCAGACCCTTGACCGACGAGATGCCGCCGCCGGAGGTGGTGGCGACGTTGTCCCGGACCGTGAGCTGCCGCAGCACCAGCACCGCGTCGGAGTTGGCCAGACCACCGCCGACCTTCGCGCTGTTGTCCGCGACCAGGCTGTCGAAGACCTTGGTACGCGCGGAGAAGCTGGCCAGGCCGCCGCCGTGCCCGGCGGTGTTCCGGACGAAGGTGGAGGAGTAGACGTCCCCGGCCGCCCGGTAGTTGGCCAGGCCACCGCCGTAGCTGGCCGCGTTGTTCTCCCGGAACTCGGTCCCGCGCATGGTCATCACACCGCCGTTGAGCAGGCCCCCGCCCTTGCCCTCGGCACCGGCGGCGCGGTTGCCGACAAGCGTGCTGTCGGTGATCTCCAGGTTGCCGTCGTTGAAGATGCCGCCACCGCCGCCCGTCGCCGAGAGCGAGGTGCTGTCGACGACCGTGACCCGCTCGACGACCGCGGTCGCCCCGTGCACGACGTGCACGCTGCCGCCGTCCGCGGCCGACCGGCCGTTGCGCAGGGTCACCTCGCGCAGGGTCAGCTCACCGCCGTCGCGGACGGTGAAGAACCGGAAGTTCTCCGCGTCCACCGCCCGCAGGATGGTCGCGCCGGAGCCCTCGATGGTGATCCCGTGGTAGATCACCGGAAGGCCCGCCTTGTCGTCGGCCGGGTTGACCGGTGGCGCCTCGGCGTCGCCGGGTGTCTCGGCGGCGTCGGCGGCCTCGCGCGCGTCGCGGATGCCACCGTCGTACTCGTCGACCTGGTGGAAGGCGTGCGTCAGCCGGTAGGTGCACCCTTGCGCCAGGCGCAGCGTGCCACCGCCCTCCGCGTTCGCCCGGACCAGCGCGGCGATCAACTGGGCCGAATCGCAGGGCACCGACACC
The DNA here is from genome assembly GCF_059553435.1 of Micromonospora sp. PRAS1. Lineage (NCBI taxonomy): Bacteria > Bacillati > Actinomycetota > Actinomycetes > Micromonosporales > Micromonosporaceae > Micromonospora > Micromonospora sp. PRAS1. The sequence goes on along the minus strand of NZ_JCANNB010000008.1, from coordinate 192,662 downwards.
GGCTTGCGCTGCGGCGGGCGCCCGTTGCGCCCGGCCTCCGGACCGTCCGGCCGGCCCGCCGCATCGGCGCCGCCGTCCCGGTGCCACTCCGCTGGCTGCTCCCGCTTGCCCTCCGGCGCCCGGTCCGTGCCGGACACGTCGCCCTCGAACCGGGTCGGCGCCGGCGGTGGCGGCGCCGCCCGGTCCCGGTCGGCGGCCGAGGCGGCGACCGTGAGGCCCGCCGCCCCGGCCACCAGGCTGCCCGCCACCAGGCCGCCGGCCAGCACCAGACGGGCCCGCCGTCTGGACCGTGTCGGCCCGCGGCTTCCTCCGTACGTGGACATCAGCTTCATGCCTTTCGTGTGTGCGAAACACGGCCGCACCGATATCGGGCGCGGGGCGGCTGACGTCGCGGCAGCCACCAGAGGCCACCGTATGGCGAATCAGGGTTGATAACCGGCATACATGAACAATTACTCCACTCGCGTTCACATAGCCGCTTGGCGGGACGCGCTATCCGCCGACGTGGATGCCGGGGCGCCGGGCCGGGTCCGGCTCGGACTTGCGCAGGATCTCCCGGACCACCGGCGGGGTGTCGCCGCGGCCCAGGATCAGGTACCGCAGCAGGTGCGCGATCGGGTTCCCCTCCGACCACTCGAAGTGCGCGTGCGGGCGGACCCCGGTGGCATCGCGCAGCGCCAGCAGGATCGCCGCGATGGCGTTGGGCGCCGCCGGGCTGCTGGCCCGCAGCACCCGGTACCCGCCCACCTCGACGCCGCGTACCCGCAGCACGTGCCGGAACCCGGACGGGTCGAGCACATCGATCTCCAGGAAGAGCACGTCGGTGGCCCCCGGCACCGGATTGAGCCCGCGTTGCGCCCGCTCCTTGACGGTGTACTCCTTCACCGCGCCGCTACGCGGCTTGTGGGCGATCACGTGCAACCGGTCGTCGTGGGCCACCGAGTCGGCGATGAACCGCCGCGCCGGCTCGTCGAACTCCACCCGCTCCGCCCGCAGTTCGGTCGTCCGGGTGACCCGGGAGACCAGCGACACGGCGATGATGCCGAGGATGAACAGGCCGGAGATGGCGATCCCGTCCGGCTTGGCGATCACGTTCTCGACCAGCGCGTACAGCAGGACCAGGGTGAGCACGGTGAAGCCGGCGGCGACGCCGCGCTGGCGGTGCCCGGCGGCCGCGATCGCCACCGCCACCGCGGCGGAGACCATCATGGCCAGGATCCCGGTGGCGTACGCCCCGGCCTGGGCGTCGACGTCGGCCCGGAAGAGGACGGTCAACACGATGCAGACAAGCGTGTAGACGATGACCACCGGCCGTACCGCCCGCGCCCACTCGGGCGCCATCCCGTAGGCCGGCAGGTAGCGCGGCACGATGTTGATCAGCCCGGCCATCGCCGACGCACCGGCGAACCACAGGATGAGGATGCTGCTGACGTCGTACACGGTGCCGAAGACCTCGCCGACCTGCTGGTGGGCGAGGTAGGCCAGGGCGCGCCCGTTGGCGGCCCCGCCGGGGGCGAACTGTTCGGGCGGGATCAGCACGGTGGTGACGAACGTGGTGCAGACCAGGTAGATCGACATGATCAACGCGGCGGCGGTGAGCAGCCGCCGGGTGTTGCGGATCCGCGCGGCCAGCCGGGCCTGCGGGTCCGGTCCGGCCCCGCTGACCAGCGGCATCATGCTGACCCCGGTCTCGAAACCGGAGAGGCCCAACACCAGCAACGGGAACGCCAGCGCCGCGGTAAGCGCCACCTGGCCCGGTCCACCGCCCGCGGTCAGCGTCCCGGTCCAGCCGGCCAGCACCGCCGGGTTGGCGAAGACCTCGACCAGGGCCACCACCACGATCACCGCGTTCAGGGCCAGGAAGGCGACGACCAGCGGGACGGCCACCGCCACCGCCTCCCGGAAGCCGAGCAGGAAGACCCCGCCCAGCACCAGCAGGAGCAGCACCGTGACAGCGACCGCGACCGTGGTTCCGCCGAAGCCCGCCGGCAGGTACGGATTCTGCAACAGGTGCACGGTGGCGTCGGCCGAGGAGAGGGTGATTGTGACGATCCACGAGGTGGCGACGAAGCCGAGCAGGACCAGCACGAAGATCTTTCCCCGCCAGAACGGCAGCAGCCGCTCCAACATCGCCACCGAACCCTGACCGTGCGGGCTCTCCTGCGCCACCCGGCGGTACATCGGCAGCATGCCGAAGAGGGTCAACGCAACGATCAACAGGGTCGCCACCGGCGAGAGCGCCCCGGCGGCCAGGGCCGCGATACCGGGCAGGTAGGAGAGGGTGGAGAAGTAGTCCACACCGGTCAGGCACATCACCCGCCACCAGGAATGCGACCGCGCCTGCCCCTCGCCAGTCTCCGGGCCGACCGGCTGCACCTGGTGCACCAGCAGCCAGCGGCGCAGCCGGCTCGGCGCGGTGGCGGTGCCGCGCGGGCCCACCGCCACCCGGTCCGGCACGCTGACCCGCCGACCCGTCCGTTCGCCCGGCCGGGTGGGATCCCGCGCAGCGCGCAGCCCGGGATCCGGCGTACCGGAGGCCGGACGGCGTTCCCGGCCACGTCGCGTTCTGGTCCTGTCCCCCATGTCCCGCCCGCCCTCCGGCGTTCCTGACCCGACCGTAGGCGGTCGGAGAACGCGACTTCGCCCGAACGGTGAAAGCGGATCGCGCTCAGCCGCCGCCCGGATTCGTCAGGGCGCGGGCCAGCCCGGCCGGGTCGGCGACGGTGACCGTCAGCCCGGGATGACGCGGCCAGCCGCCGGGAATCAGGGCCGGTACCGGTCGCACGAACCGTACGCAGAGCCCGGCGGCGACACTGCTGCCGAAGGTGACCCCGAGGTCGGAAGCGGACAGCCGTGGCCCGATCGCCCGCCACCAGCGGTACGGGCCACCGAGTTCGACGCCGGCCACGTTGTCCCGGCCGGTACGCAGCCGCCACGGGCCGAACCGCACCGCCAGCGCGTCGGCGTCCACCCGTACCCAGGCGGTCGCGGGTCGGACCCCGAGCAGGACCAGTACCGGACGGAACGGCGGATCGAACCGGAACTCGAAGAGTTGTCCGGGCATGGCCCCGGGGTACCCCGCGAGGGCCGGCCGACACCCCCCGGGGCCGGCCGGCCCCCTGTCCCCCCGTGCTCTGTTCCGGGCGTCGCCGCCCGGTTCGGGTCGGACCGCCCCCGCGCTCCGCTGGGCGTGCCGCGGAGCGCGGGGACCCCCCGTCCCGGTTACTGCAGGAACGCCCCGAGGGGCGAGAGCAGCAACCGTCCGAGCGCCGCGGCAGCGTCGTCGAGCCGCTTGCGCTCGCGTTCATGTCGATGTGGATCGTGCCGGCACCGCCAGACCCGCTGCGCGTTTCGCCAGGCCACGTCGCGTGTGTACCCGATCAGCTCACCCTGGTACCAGTCGTCGATGTCGCCGTTGAGCATGTCGAAGAGCAGTTGCCACCGGTCCAGATAGCCCCGGCGCAGTTCGGGGATCTGGTCGGCGAAGATCTTGTTGATCTCCAGATAGTCGTGGTGCTGATCGCTGCCGTTTACCGGCTCCGACTCCAGGTGGTCGAAGGTGGTCACCAGCGCGAACGGCAGATCGAAGTTGATGTGCGCGTTCACACCGGCCGCCGCCGAGGGCAGCGGCCGGGCGTCCGGGCCGCACATCCGCTCGAACAGGCAGGCCCAGGCCTTCGGGATGCCGGGGCTGCGGTCGCTCCACAGCCGCAGCGCATCGAAGTAGCGCGCCGCGAACTCGACGTCCAGCCGGGACAGGAAGACCGGGTCGACGAACCGGTCGGCGTAGAGGCCGTCCAGCACGCTGCTGGTGATGACGAGATACAACCTGTTGAAGTCGGCCAGCGGGCAGCTCTCCAGCAGCGGCGGCAGCCGGACCAGCAGTTCCTGCAACCGGGCCAGGTGGTCGACCACGGCGGGCACGTCGGTCGGATGCTCGGCGAGCAGGTCGACGACGTCCTGGTGCACGGGCCCCCAGACCGGTCCGGTCGGGCCGGCCGGCCCCTCCGTGTCGCCCCGGGGCACCACCGCGCCGAGCCCGGTGACTCGCTCACTCATGCCTGCTCCGCCCTGTTCGCCGACGCCGTCGTCCCTTCGTCGGCGCCGGGCCCAGCCTCCCAGCCGGCCGGCACGGCGACATCAGTAGAACTACGTATCCGACACCTGCGGGCGGCTACGTAGGAAGATGGCGCTCGCCTGGACCCGGGTACGCACCTGGAGCTTGTCGAAGATGTGCGAGACGTGCACACCGATGGTCCGCTCGCTGATGAACAGCCGCTGGCCGATCTCCTTATTGGTCAGGCCCTCGGCAACCGCGGCCAGTACCTCGCGCTCGCGGGCGGTGAGCGCGGCGAGTTCGTCGCCGTTCGACCCGGCCGGACTCACCGTGGCGGTGGCCCGTTCCTCCAGCCGGATCCGGGCCCGGCCGGCGAGGGTACGGATCTCCTCGGACATCGGTACCGCGCCGAGTCCCTGCGCCGTCTGGTACGCCTGGCGCAGCAGCTTGCCGGCGGTCGCGGTCCGACGCCGCCGGGCCAGCAACGCCTCGGCCTGCCGCAGTCGGGAGTACGCCGCCGGATACGGGTGGTTGCGTTTGTCCCACTCGGCGGCGGCCCGCGCCCACAGGTCCGGATCCGCCCCGTCGAGGCGGCTCACCTCGGCCGCGCAGAGCGCCAGGTAGCCCTCGACGACGTCGCGTACCGGCCGGGCCGCATGCTCGCTCTTGCCGGCCACCCGGTCGGCGATCTCCCGCAGTCGGCGCACCGCCTCGTCGTCCACGGCGACGGTACGGCTGGCGTGCGCCTCGGCCTCGGCCCGCAGCCCGTGCCAGACCAGTACGGCGAGGATGACCAGGTCGTCGGAGCGGGTCTCGGTGAGGCCACGGCGCACCGCGTGCCGGGCCAGGTCGTGGCGCCCCTGCCACATGGCCAGCCCGGCGCGCAGAGTGAGCAGGGGGATGACGTGCCGGGCACCCGCGCCGGCGAGCATGGTGGCCACCGCGTCGAGATCCCGGTCGGCGGCCTCGACGTCACCGTAGCCGACCGAGAGCCGGCACCGGGCCAGCAGCAGTTCCACCGCGTCCGCGCCGGAGGGCCGGTGCCGCAGCGCCGCCGCGACGACCTTCTCCGCCTCGGCCCACTGCCCCACTCGGAACAGTCCGTTTGTCGCGATCGCCAGCAACCGGGTCCCGTAGCTGCGGCCCAGCCCCAGCTCGGTCACCCGTTCGGCACCCCGGCGGGCCACCACCACCCCCTCTTCGAGGGTGTTGAGCGGGCCGGTGAGCAGCTCGGCCAGGTGCAGGTAGGCCAGGGCGACGTCCTCCGGACGGCCGGCGCGTTCGGCGGTCGCCAACGCCCGGCGCAGTACGGTCAGCCCAGCCTCCGGATCCTGGCGGTACGCCTCGGAGAAGCCCAGCGCCATGCTGGCCAGCACCACCTCGGTGGTGGCCCCGTCGACCTGCTCGGCCAGGGCCAGTGCCTCCCGCGCCCGCTGGCCGGCGTCGGCGTACCGGCCCAGGTGCAGCAGCAGCTCCGCCAGGCGCGCGGCGGCGGTGGCCCGCTGCCGGGAGGTGCAGTCGGCGCTCTCCAGCGCCTGCTGGTACTCCGCCTCGGCCAGCGCCGACCGCCCGGCGGCGGCGAGGTAACGGGCCCGTCGGATGTGCAGCTCGCAAACGGGAAGTTCGGTGTCGGCCCCGGCCAGCTCCTCCAGCAGAGCCAGCGCCCGGGCGTACTCACCACAGTGGTGGGCGGCCTCGGCCGCGTGCCCGAGCAGGGCGGCGCGGTCCACACCGGGAAGCCCTTCGGCCAGCTCCACGGCGACCGACCAGTGCCGGTGCGCCTCGGCGTAGCCGTACAGCCGCTCGGCCTCCGCAGCGGCGGCCAGCGCCGCCGGTAGCGCCCGTTCCGGCTCCCCGGCCAGCCGCCAGTGATGCGCCAGCCGAGCCTGGTGCAGCTCACCCTGGGCCGAGGTCAACGCCTCGGCGTAGCGGCGGTGCAGCAGGGCGCGTTCGGCGGGCAGCAACTCGTCCGCCAGCACCTCCGCGACGAGCCGGTGACGCAGCCGGTAACCGTCGTCGGAGCCGACCAGCAGCCGGTGGGCGACCGCCGCGCGGACGGCGTCCAGCAGGTCGGGCTCGGGCAGGTCGACGACCTGGGCGAGCAGCCAGTGCTCGACCGGCTCCACCCCGGCGGCGACCGCGTGCACGACCCGGTGCGCTGGCCGGGGCAGGGCGTCCACCCGGGCCAGGAAGACCTCACGCAGGGTGTCGGAGAGACCGTCCCGCCCGTCGCGCAGGTCCCGGGAGAGCTCCTCTACGACGAAGGGGTTGCCGCCGCTGCGCCGCCACAGCTGCTCGGCCGCCTCGGGCGCCAGCGGACGGCGCATCACCGCCGCGGCGAACTGCTCGGTCGCGGCCCGGTCCAGCGGGGCCAGGTCGAGCACCCGTACCGACCGGAGCCGGCGCAGCTCGGTGAGCACCCGGCGCAGCGGATGCGCGCCCTGAAGGGACTCCGAACGCACCGCCGCGAGCACCGACAGTTGCAGGTCACCCAGACCGGCGAGCAGGTAGAGCAGCAGCTGGCGGGTGGTCCGGTCGACCCACTGGAGGTCGTCCAGCACGAGCACCAGGGGACGTCCCTCGGCGATCATGCTCAGCCCACGCGAGACCCGCTCCAGCAGGGCGCCCGCCCCGTCCGGACCGGCGGCCTCCTCGGCGAACACCGCCAACAGCGCCCGGACCGAGGCCGTGGCGGGCGGGGGCAGGTCGGCGTCGAGCCGGCGTAGCGCCTGGCGCAGCGGGTGCAGCGGCGAGGCGTCGCCGATGTCCAGGCAGGAGCCGGTGAGCACCAGGGCACCGCCGTCGCGCAGCCCGGCACCGACCTCGCGCAGCATCCGGGTCTTGCCCACCCCGCTTTCCCCGGTGAGGAAGACGGCTGCGGTATGGCCCGGGACCACCTCCTCGACCAGCGCGGCACGCACCGTCGCCACCAGGTCGGCCCGACCGACGAGCGGTGTGGTGTCCAGGTCGCTGGCCATGGCTCGCAGCCTAGCCACCGGCACCCTTTCCCCTCTAGCGCGCTCCTCCGGCTCGCGTCGACATTGCGACCAATGGTGGTGTTCGGCCGACATACGTCGTTCTGCCGATCCCCGGTCGGACCAGGGATGACAGGCTGCGGACAACGTCGACACGTACGGGGGGAGAGAGGCGGGTGCGTCTCCATGCCCATGTCAATCCTCGTCGCCGCGCCGGCGTCGGTCCAGTCGAACAGCTGGCCGGTCGCCGAGGAACGGCGGACCGTGACCGTCCTCTTCGTCGACATCGTCGGTTCCACCGGACTTGTGGACCGGCTGGATCCGGAGGACGTCCGCGCCCTGCAGCGGGTCTACTTCAGCACGGTCGCCCGGGTACTGCGACGGTGGCACGGCGCGGTGGAGAAGTACGTCGGCGATGCCGTGATGGCCCTTTTCGGCGCACGGGTCGGTGACGGGTGGGAAGCGTACCGGGCGGTACGGGCCGGCCTGGAGATCCAGCGGGCGCTCGACCGGCGGCCGGTCCCGACCGCGCCGGGGCTGCGGGTCCGGGTCGGCGTGGCCACCGGCGAGGCCATGGTCGACCTCGCGGTTAGCCACGACGGCGGACACGGCGTGGCCAGCGGTGCGGTCATCACGCTCGCCGCCCGGTTGCAGGAGTACGCCCCGCCCGGCGGCGTGGCGGTCTGCGCGGTCACCCACCGGGCCGTCGCCGGGCTGATCACGCAGCGGCGGATCCCGGCGGTCACGGTGACCGGCAAGGCGCTGCCGGTCGACGTGTGGCACGCCACGGGCACCCGAAGTGCCCGTCCGCCCCGACCGCACGGCCCGATGATCGGCCGACGCGGAGAGCTGGCCGCCCTCCGGGAGCGGCTTGCCGAGGCGGTCCGGGGATCCGGTCCACGGCGGGTGCTGCTTACCGGACCGGCCGGTAGCGGACGCAGCCGGTTGCTGCACGAGTTGGTGCGCGGCACGCCCACGCTGGACGGGGTTGCGGTCCGCTGGTGCCGGGCGGTCTGTCCGCCCTACCCGGACGGTCCGCTGACGCCCGTCGCGGAGCTGATCCGTACGCTGGCCGGCGCCCGCACGGCCGAGCCACCCGAGGCGGTGGCCCGGCGGCTGGCCGGCGCGTTGGACGGACTGGTTTCGCCGGAGTCCCTGGCGGCGGTGCCGGGCTGGCTGCGCGATCTGGCCGGCGCGGTCGGCACCGGGGCGGGCGCCCGGGCACTGGCCGGCTGGCGGGAGCTGCTGCTGACCCTGGCGCGGTGGCAACCGGTGGTGGTCGCCGTGGACGACCTCGACCGTGCCGCACCGGGGCTTCGCCGGCATCTGGACACGCTTGTCGACCGCGCCACCACCGACGGCCTGCCGCTGGTGGTGGTCGCAACCGGCAGCTCGGAGATCGACGGGTCCGCCCGACCGGCCGCCCGGCTCCGGTTGTCCCCGCTCGACCCGGTGACCACCGGGCGGCTGCTGCACCGGCTGCTGCACCGCACCGGCCGGTCGGGCGCTCTGGTGCGGCAGTTGGTCCCCCTGGTCGGCGGCAATCCCGGGCACGCCGTGGCGTACGTGCGGGCGCTCGACGTCGACCCGCCGGACCCGCCGCCCAGCGTCCACTCGCGGGCGCTCTCCGCTCCGGCGCGGCTGCCCGTGCCGGAGAGCGTCCGCCGGGTCGCCGAGGCCCGGCTGGATCGTCTCGACGGTCGGCTGCGGGCGACGCTGATGGTCGCCGCCGCCCTGTCGCCGGAGTGCACCGCGCCCGCGTTGGCCCGGGCCCTCGGTTGGTCGGTCGGCTGCGCGGAGGTGGCACTGGGCGACCTGACCGAGGCCGGCCTGCTCGTCGCCCGGCCCACCGGCGGGCACACCGTCGCCGACGAGGCGCTGTGTCAGGTCGCCGGGGCCCGGCTGCCCAGGGCGGTACGCGCCGGCTTCATCCGGCGGGCCGCCACCGCCCGCCGGACGCAGCCAGTCGCCGGGTCAGTGCCGAGCCAGGAAGGCCAGGGCGCGGTCCCAGGTGAGGTCGGCGGCGACCGGGTCGTGGTCGGCCACCGTCGGGTCGGTGAACAGGTGACCCGCACCGGGATAGCGGTGCACCACCAGGTCGGCTCCGACGGCGGTCATCTCCCGATGCCACTGGTCGACCTCCTCGGGCAGGTCGTAGGGGTCCGGGTCGGCCAGATGCAGCTCGACCCGCAGGCCGGGTCGGACCTCGCCGGGCGAGCCGCCGGTGCCGTGCAACAGCAGCAGACCGCCCGTGTCGGGGCGCTCGGCGAGCATCGCGCCGGCCACCCCGGCGCCCATCGAGAACCCGGCGAGCACGGTCTCGGGCGGCAGCCCGTCGAGCGCGGCCCGGGCCCGGTCCAGGACGGTCCGCTGACCGATCCGGTCGAGCAGGGCGAACCCCTCCTCGACGGTGTCGACCGGCGGCTGCCCGTACAGGTCGGGCGCATGCACCTGATGCCCGGCGGCGCGGAGCCGGTCGGCGGCGGTCAGCACGGCGGGCCGCAGCCCGTACACGGAGTGGAAGAGCACGACGTGTCCCATCGGGACATCGTGCCGGACGGCTACGACAGGGCGGTCCCGGCGCGCGGCGAACCGGGACGGCTCAAACCCGGTCGCGGTCGGTGGCGGCCCGTTCCCCCGGTGCCGAGCCGTCGCCGCGCCCGTCGGAGGTCGGCCGGAGGACCCGGCTGTGTCCACGGAACTCGGCGATCACCTCCGCGCCCTCGCGGGCCACTGTGACGTCGTAGATCCCGCTGCGTCCGTACCTGGTGCGTTCGGCGGCCCGGGCGACCAGCAGGTCACCCTGCCGGGCCGGCCGGACGAAGGTGATCTCGCCGCTGGCGGCGACGGTGACCGGCCCGTGGCTGTTGCAGGCCAGCGCGAAGGCGGTGTCGGCCAGCAGGAAGACGAACCCGCCGTGCGCGATCCGGTGACCGTTGACCATGTCCGCGGTGACCCGCATCCGGGCGACCGCCGCGCCGCCGCCAGCGCTGACCAGCTCGATGCCGAGCCGGTTGGACGCGACATCGGCGTCGAACATCTCGTGCGCGGCGGTGCGGTGCGGGTCCACGTTGGCTCCCGGGTCCGGTCGGCCGGGCAGCTGCCCCGCCCTCGGTCGGACATCATGCCATCGCCGGTCACGGTCGCGCCCTCGGAGTGTGCGGGGCCGCCGAGCAGTGCTCGGCGGCCCCGCGATCATCGCATCGCCAGTCTCTCGCAATTGCAAAGCTTTTGCAACAGGGCTGGACAGCCGCTCCGTCAAGTAACTAGCGTGCTCGCCATGACTCCTTACATCAGCGACATCGAGGCATGGCAGGAGAGCTGGGACCGGCAGCAGGAGGCGTTCATGCCGGACCGGGAGCACCGGTTCACCGCCATGCTCGACGCGGTCGACGCGATCCGCGACACCGCACCGGTGCGGCTGCTCGATCTGGCCGGCGGCACCGGCACCATCTCCCTACGGGCCCTGCGCCGCTTCCCCGACGCCGAACTGACCCTGGTCGACCTCGACCCCGCCCTGCTCGCCCTGGCCACCGCCGCACTGCGCGAACGGGTCACCATCGTCACCGCCGACCTGGGCCGCCCCGACTGGCACACCGCGCTCCCCCACCGGCGCTACGACGCCGTGCTCACCGCCACCGCGCTGCACTGGCTGCCCGCCGACCGGCTGGCCACCCTCTACGGCGAACTCCATGACCTGCTGCGACCGGGCGGCCTGCTGGTCAACGCCGACCACATGCCCGACGACTCCCTGCCGGAGCTGACCAGACGTCTACTGGCCCGGGCCCGGGAGGGCCGGGAGGCCCGGTACGCAGCGGGTGCCGCCCTCTCCTGGTCGCAGTGGTGGGAGCAGGCGGAGCGGGACGAGGCGCTGCGCCCGCTGGTGCGCCAGCGGCACGCCATCTATCCCGCCGGCCACAGCCCGGAGTGGAACCCGCCCGTCTCCTGGCATCTCGAAGCCCTCGCCAAGGCCGGCTTCGCCGAGGTGGGCACCCTCTGGCGCGGCGGCCCGGACGCCGCCGTCGTCGGCCTCCGCTGACCCACGGAGTGCGGCATCCTGGGGCCGACCCGCTACGCCTCCGGCTTCGATGGTGAGCCCGCCCGCGCCGGCACCCCCGTGCTGCCGGCGACGGGCGGACGGAGCGCCGGGATAAGCAACAGCGTCGGCAACAGCAGCAGCGGCACGACCACAAGCGCCCGCAGCGTGCCTACCTGGTCGCCGAGCAGGCCGAGTAGCGGCGGCCCGGCGAGGAAGGCGGTGTAGCCGATCACCGCGACCACGCTGACCCGGACATGAGCGTGCTCCTCCTCGTCGGCCGCGGCGCTCATCCCGACCGGGAAGCCGAGCGAGGCACCGATGCCCCACAGCGCCACGCCCACCACCGCGACCGGCCCGGAGCCGGCGAGCACCGCCAGGCCGGCGCCGACGATGGCGAGCACGATGGTCGCGGCGAGCACCGGACCCCGTCCCCACCGGTCCAGCGCCACCGTGCCGAGGGTGCGGCCCAGCGTCATGCCGACGACGAAGAGACCGAAGACCGCCGCGCCGGCCGCCTCGCTGAAGCCGTACCCGTCGATGAAGGCCACCGCGAGCCAGTCGTTGGCGCTGCCCTCGGCGAACGCCGCGGCCAGCACCAGCAGGCCGATGAGCAGGGTGCGGGGCTCACGCCAGGCGGCGAGCAGTCGCCTGCGCCGGCCGGCCGGGGTGCCGGCCTCGGCGCCGGGCTCGGCCCGCAGGAACGCCCGCGCCCCGAGCAGGGTGCCGGCGAGCACCAGCGCGGCGAGAACACTGAGGTGCACGCCGACCGGTACGGCCAGCCGGGCCGCGCCCGCGCCGAGACCGGCCCCGGCCACCGAGCCGAGGCTCCACGCGGCGTGGAACCGGGGCATCACGGTCCAACCGAGCCGACGCTCGACGGCGGCCCCCTCGATGTTCATCGCCACGTCACAGCTGCCGGAGCCGTAGCCGACGGCGAACAGTCCCAGCGCCACCCCGGCCAGCGAGCTGAAGACGCTTGCCGAGACGCCGGCGACGGTCAGCCCGAGCGACAGGATCAGGGTGGCCAGCGCCACCGCGCGGGCCGCACCGAGGCGCTGGGTGACCAGGCCGGCGGTGGGCATGGCGATGATCGCGCCGGCGGACATGGCGAGCAGCAGCAGGCCGAGCCGGCCGGGGCTGAGGCCCAACGCGTCGCGGATCGCCGGCACGCGGGAGAACCAGGTCGCCACGGCCAACCCGTTCAGCGCGAACACCACCGCGACGCCGTTTCGGGCGGACAGTACGGCGCGGGACGGTCCCGGGCTGGGCGGGGGTGTCGCGGGGGCGGTGACGGCGGGATCCACGAACGGTCCTCTCCTGATCAGGTGCTGGTAACGATCAGACACCTGGGAGCGCTACCAGCACAATCCGTTTCAGGTGCTTACCGCGACGACGGCGGGCGCGGCATGATGCGGGTGAGCGTCCGCGCCCACCGAGGCGGAGGACCAGGAACAGGGAGAACATCATGACAACGGCACGCCGGCCGGCCACCCTCGACGACGTCGCCCGGGTGGCCGGGGTGTCCCGGTCGACGGCGTCGCGGGTCCTCGCGGGCAACGGCTTCGCGTCGCCGCTCGCGCGCGAGCGGGTGCGTACCGCCGCCGACCGGCTCGGCTACGTACCCAACCCGGCGGCCAGGGCACTTGTGCACGGCAGTGGCGTACGCCTGCTGGTGGCGGTGGCCGGCACCAGCCCGGCGGTGCTCGACGACAGCTACGTCGACCAGGTGGTGAGCGCCGCGGCCCGGGTCTGCGCGCCGCACGGCCTGGGCGTGACCCTCCAGTGGGTGCCGCTGGACGCACCGGGACTGCTCACCCGGCTCACCGACGACCGGGCGGTGGCCGGCCTGCTGCTGGTCAACACCACAAGCGCGCTGCTCGACCTGGTGCCGCGTCGGCTACGGGGGCGGACGGCGTCGATCGGGATCGGCTCGACCACCGTGCCGTCGGTGGACATCGACAACGCCAGCGGCACCGCCGCACTCGTCCGTCACCTGTACGCCGGGGGTCGCCGCCGGATCGCGATGGTCACCGGGCCCCGCTGGCTGGCCTGCGCCGACCGCTCGGTGCAGGCGTACCGCCGGCTGCTGCGCGACGCCGGCCTGCCGGCCCGGGAGGTGGTCGGTGACTTCACCGCGGCCCGGGGCCGGCAGGCCGCCCGGGAGGTGCTGCACCGCTGGCCGGACACCGACGCGATCGTCGGGATCAGCGACGCGACCGCGCTGGGGGTGATCGGCCAGCTGCGCGCCGACCGGGTGCAGGTGCCCGGCGACGTCGCGGTGACCGGTTTCGACGACATCCCGCTGGCCTCGGCCACCGACCTGACCACGGCGAGTCATCCGGTCCGACAGATCGCCACGGCGGCGGCGACCATGGTGCTCCAGCGGCGCCCGGAGCCGGGCAGCACCATGTTCCCGTCCGCACCGGTGCTCCGCGAGAGCGCCTGACCGACGCCGGTTGCCCGGACTCGTTCCGCCACCGGCGCCGCGCGGCGGGCTGACCGCTCCGGCCGGACGGGCGACCGCCGCGCTCAGGTGGTGAGCGCGCGCAGCAGGTCGCGGACGGCGGCGGTCAGGTCGGCACGGCTGGCCGGGGTGCCGGGCGTCGGCGCGCTCAGCACGCCGGCGCCGACCAGCCGGTCGAAGAGCAGCCCGTCGACGAAGGCGACGAACTGGTGCCCCTGGCGGCGGGGATCCGGGGCGCCCGCCCGGGCGAGCAGGTCCTCCGCCTGGGCCCGGAGCACCGTGCCGTGCTCCAGGATCGTCCGTAGCTGGGGCCGGTGCACCGCCTCCAGCAGGCATGCGTACCGGGCCAGGGTCCGGTCCCGGCCGACGGAGAGCCAGTGGTCGAGGATCCCGGCGATGCCGGCGGCGAGCTGATCCAGGTCGGCCGGCGTGAGCGCCGGGCCGGGCGCGGCGGGCGGCGTTGCGGTGGGCAGGTCACGGTCGCCGAGATCGGCCCGGTCCAGGTCGGCCAGCCGCTGGACGACCGCCTCGATGAGCGCCTGCCGACTGCGCAGGTACGCGGAGGTGGTGCCCGCCGGCATCCCGGCCCGGACGTCCACCGCCCGATGGGTCAATCCCCTCATGCCGCTCTCGGCCAGCAGCGCGATGGCTGCGTCGGCCAGCACTGCCACCCGCTTCGTCCGTCCGGTCAAGCTGTCCATCCTCCGTCCGCTTCTACGGATGTAGTATGAACTTCTACAGATGTAGAAAGGTGGCGGTCATGGCGGAAGGGCATGCGGTGGTGGCCGGTGCCGGCATCGGTGGACTGGCCGCCGCCCTCGCGCTGTATCGGCGGGGCTGGCGGGTCACCGTGCTGGAGCGGGCTCCCGAGCCGCGTGAGGTCGGTGCCGGAATCACGCTGATGGCGAACGGCGTCCGCGGCTTGGAGGCGCTCGGGCTCGGCGCGGCGGTGCGCCGGATCGGGCGGGCCGAGGGCCCCGGCGGGCTGCGCGACCGGACCGGTCGCTGGCTGTCCCGGGTGGACGCCGAGGAGATGGACCGCCTGCTCGGCACCACCGCGCTCGGCGTACATCGGGCCGCCCTGCACCGGATGCTGCGCGAGGCGTTGCCACCGCAGGCGCTCTGGACCGGCTGCGCGGTGCGGGACGCGGACCCGGACACCGGCGTGGTGCGCTACCACCGCGACGGCGCACCGGCCGAGCTGCGCGCCGATCTGGTGGTCGGCGCCGACGGATTGCGCAGCGCGCTGCGCGGTGCGCTCTGGCCGCAGCTGCCACCCCCGGCCTATGGCGGCTCGACCGCCTGGCGGGCCGCCATCGCCTACGACGGGCCGCTGGTCACGGCGGTCAGTTGGGGACCCGCCGCCGAGTTCGGCATGGTGCCGCTCGGCGAGGGCCAGGTCTACTGGTACGCGGCGGTCAGCTCGCCGCCCGGCCGGACCGCCCCGGACGAACTGACGGCGGTACGCGAGCGTTTCGGCCACTGGCACGATCCGATTCCCGCACTGCTCGCCGCGACACCGCCGGAAGCCGTGCTGCGCAACGATCTCTACCAACTGGCCGCCCCGCTGCCCAGCTTCGTGCGGGGCCGGGTGGCCCTGCTCGGCGACGCCGCCCACGCCATGCTGCCCCACCTCGGGCAGGGCGGCTGCCAGGCGATCGAGGACGCGGTGACGCTGGGCGTGCTCGCCGACCCGGCCGCCGACGTTCCGGCGGCGCTGCGCGCGTACGACCGGGCACGTCGACCCCGCAGCCAGGCCGTCGCCCGCGCGGCGGCCCGGACGGCGCGCTTCGGCCAGCAGCTGCGTCATCCGGCGGCGATCGCGGTACGCGACACGGTCATGCGGTTGACGCCGGGCCGGGCGGCGCTGCGCGGGATGGCCCGCCACGCCGACTGGCACCCGCCCCGGGTCGACTGAAGCGCCTGGTGAAGGTCAGTCGGCGGCGGCCAGCGAGGTGAGTTCGGCGTACTCCGGCGAGGCCAGGAAGCGGGTAAGCACCTGGGTGGTGCCCGGGGTGTACGGTCGCCCGTCCAGCAGCTCGTCGGTGGAGAGGAAGACCAGGGCGGCGCCCTCGCCGAGCACGATGTCCTGCTGGCGGGCCCGGGTGGGGGCGCAGAAGTAGTGCTTCACCCGGTCCTGGTCGGGCAGCTCCTGGCGGGCGTACAACCGCAGGCCGTCCGTCACCCGCAGCCCGGTCTCCTCCTGCAACTCCCGGCTGGCGGTCTTCTCGGGGGTCTCCCCCGGCTCGCCGTGCCCACCCGGCAGGCCCCACACGTTCGGGTGGTACGGGGCGTACGCGTCGCGCAGCTGCATCAGCAGCCGCCCGTGCCGGTCCACCAACAGGACGCAGGAGATCGGAATCATGGCTACAAACTAAGTCCCGGCACACCTTGGACTCCACTGCCGGCTATGGTTGTCGGGTGATCGGTTTCGGTGTGCTCTGGTACCTCGTCGGCGTGCTGGCCGACGTCGGTGCGTCGAGCATGCTCACCGGCACGGCCGCGGCGACCGGCGTCCTGCTGAGCGTCGTGCTCGCCGCCTCGAACCTGCTGCACCGGGTGGTCACCGACCCCGAGCTGCGGATCACCCGTCGGGTCCTGCGCGAACGCTCCGGACGCACGGGCATCCCCCGGCATCGCGATCCCGATGCCGCCGGCCGGGCCCGCCCCAGGGCCCCGACGGCGACCCTCGCGGTCGCCTGAGCCTTCGTTTCTCCCGCTCGCCAGCACGCCGCTCGTCGGCGACCGCAACCGACCGTTCCACCCTTTTTCGGTCACAGGTCGCCTTTCGAGGGGTGCATTATGCCTAATTCATTGATTTTCGTCGGTTGTTCGAGCGCCACCGGGGTCGCCCGGTGAGCACGATCTTCAGCCCGCTGATGGCAGTGATCTACGGAGCCATCTCGGCAATCCTGCTCTTCTGGCACGCCGCCTGGCAGCTGCTCTTCGGCGACGCGACGGTGCTGGGCACCAACTGGTCGTGGGTGCTCGGCATCGTCTTCCTGGTGCTCACCGTCCGGACCGTCCTGTTCCCGGTCTTCGTCAAGCAGATCAAGTCGCAACGGGCGACGCAGGCCCTCCAGCCCCGGATCAGGGAGATCCAGGAGAAACACAAGGGCGACCGGGAAACCATGCAGAAGGAGCTCTTGGAGCTCTACCGCACGGAGAAGGCCAACCCGCTGATGGGCTGCCTGCCGATGCTTGTGCAGATCCCGGTCTTCCTCGGCCTGTTCCACGTGCTGCGGCACCTCAAGCCGACCATGCCGGAGCACATGAAGACGCTGTACGGCTGGACGGTCACCCAGTTCGACAGCGCCTCGTCGGCGAAGCTGTTCGGTGCGCCCATCGCGGGCAGCTTCCAGTCCACGTCGGAGCAGCTCGCCGTGCTCGGTGCCGACGGGGTCACGGTCAAGGTGGTCGCCGCGATCCTGATCGTCACGATGATCGTGACGACCTACCTGAGCAGCCGCCAGCTGATCCTGCGCACCGGCTGGTCCGAGGACCCGCAGCAGAAGATGGTGCAGCGGCTGATGCTCTACGGCATCCCGCTCTCGCTGCTCGTCTCGGGTCTGATCTTCCCGATCGGCGTGATCATCTACTGGGTGACCACGAACCTCTTCTCCCTCGCCCAGCAGACCTGGGTGCTGCGCAAATATCCGCCACCGGCCACGAACGGCACGCCCGCGCCGAAGGCGGCACCCGCACCGGATGCCCCGAGATCGGTCGCGCCACGGGTCGGCGCGAAGCCGACACGCCCCAGGAAGTGACAGGCGATCCTGGTACGTCACCGCCCGCGAGTGGGCCGTGACGTACCAGGATCCGCCCTCAGTGGATCAGGGTCGTGGTCCAGCGTGGGGAGGCGTGGGTGATGGGAGCGGCGTCGCCGGTCAGCGTGGTCGACGCCGCGGTGTCGCGCTGGGTGCTGGTGCCCACCCAGAGGTCCACGTCGCCGGGCTCGACGATCCGGGTGAGGCTGCGGTCGGAGAAGGCCAGCCGGGTGGTCGGCACCGCCAGCTCGACCGTGACCGACTGACCCGGAGCCAGGTGGACCCGCCGGTATCCGAGCAGCTGCGCCACCGGTCGGGTCACCGAGGCCACCCGGTCGTGACCGTAGAGCTGGACCACGTCGTCACCGGCGACCGGACCGGTGTTCGTGACGCGTACGGTCGCCCGGATCGTCCCGTCGGTGGGCACCGTGGCGGGCACCGACAGCTCCGCGTGCTCGAAGGTGGTGTAGGAGAGGCCGTGGCCGAACGACGCCGGGGGTGTCGTCGCCAGGTTGGTCACCTCGTTGCCCTCGCCGAGCGCCGGATGCAGGTACGAGTACGGCTGCGCCCCGGCCGAGGTGGGCAGGCTGACCGGCAGCTTGCCGGAGGGGTTGACCCGCCCGGAGAGCACCCCGGCGATCGCGCCGGCGCCCTCCTCGCCGGGGAAGAACGCCTGCACCACCGCCGCACACCGCTCCAGCGCCCAGCCGACCGCGTACGGCCGGCCGGTGAGCAGCACCAGGACCACGGGTCGACCGGTGGCCAGCACCCGCTCGACCAGTTCCCGCTGGACCCCGGGCAGTTCCAGGTCGTCCCGGTCACAGCCCTCGCCGACCGTGCCGCGCCCGAACAGGCCGGCGTGGTCGCCGACGACCAGTACGGCGACATCCGCGGCGGCGGCCGCCTCGACGGCCGCACCGAACCCGGACCGGTCGTCGCTGTCCACCTCGCAGCCCTGCGCCGAGCTGACCAGACCGGCACCGAACTCGGCCCGGACCGCGTCGAGCACCGTCGGCACCTGGATGCCGGTCTCCACGTCCGGGTGCTGGGCGAGCACGTGGTTGAGGAAGGAGTAGCAGCCGAAGAGCGCGGCCTGCCGATCGGCGTTCGGGCCGATGACCGCCACCCGCCGGCCCGCCGGCAGCGGCAGGGTCTCCCGGTTGCTGACCAGGATGACCGACTCCTCGGCGAGGCGGCGGGCGATCGCCCGGTGCTCGGGCGAGTCGAGATCGATCGACTTGACCGGCTCGTCGGTGAAGGTGGCGTCGAGCAGCCCGAGTTCGAGCTTCTGGCGCAGCACCCGCAGCACCGACCGGTCGACGAGCGCCTCGTCGAGCCGACCGGAACGCACCGCCTCGACCAGGGTCAGGTAGGCGTCGCCGGTCGGAAGTTCGATGTCGATCCCGGCGGTCAGCGCCTGCACCGCCGCCTCCGCGTGGTCCACCGCGACGTGGTGCAGCAGGTTCAGGAACGCCACCCCGAAGTAGTCGGCCACCACCGTGCCATCGAAGCCCCACCGCTCCCGCAGCAGGTCGGTGAGGATCGTCGGGTCGGCGGCGACGGGCACGCCGTCGATCTCGGCGTAGGAGTGCATGACGGAGCGCGCGTCGCCGTCGAGGATCGCCATCTCGAACGGCAGCAGCAGCACGTCGGCCAGTTCCCGCGGGCCAGCGTGCACCGGGGCGAAGTTGCGCCCCGCCCGCGAGGCGGAATAGCCGACGAAGTGCTTGAGCGTCGCGTGCACCCCCTGGGACTGGAGACCACGCACGTACGACGTGCCGACGGTGCCGACCAGGTACGGGTCCTCGGCGATGCACTCGTCGACCCGGCCCCAGCGCGGATCCCGGATCACGTCGAGCACCGGGGAGAGGCCCTGGTGCACGCCGAGGGCCCGCATGGACGCGCCGATCGCGGCGGCCATCTCGGTGACCAGCTCCGGATCGAAGGCCGCGCCCCAGGCCAACGGGGTGGGGAAGGTGGCCGCCTTCCACGCCGAGAGCCCGGTCAGGCACTCCTCGTGAACGATCGCCGGGATGCCGAGCCGGGTGCCGGTCACCAGATCCGCCTGGAACTTCCACAGCCAGGCGGCGCGGGCGACGGCGTCGACGGGGCGGGTGCCGTAGGCCCGGGTCAGGTGGCCCAGCCCGTGCCGGGAGAAGGTCTCCAGCTTGCCGACGTCGCCGAACTCGCCCTGCAACGGCGCGACCGCCTCGCCGTCCTCCTTCTCCCAGAAGCCGACGAGCTGCGCGATCTTCTCCTCGATCGTCATCCGGCCGAGCAGCTCGCGTACCCGTGCCTCCCCCGCCGACCGGTCGGACCGGTCGTGGCTCGGGTCCGGCTGGGCCGGCGTCGCCGCCGGACCGCCCACTACCCCGTGGACCTCAGTCATGCTGTGTATCCCCTTTGTTGTTGCTCGTGCCGCTGTCGCTCAGCCCTTGACCGCGCCCTGGAGGCCACCGACGATCTGTTTCTCGGCGAACGTGAAGAAAAGTAGTGCCGGCAGCATCGCCAGCGACGTGAAGGCGAGGATTCCCGCCGTGTCGGAGGTGTACTGGCTGGAGAAGTTCTGCACCCCCAAGGGCAGGGTGTGCAGGCTGGCGTCACCGAGGACCAGCAGCGGCAGCAGGAACGCGTTCCAGCTCGCCACAAACGCGAGGATCCCGACGGTGACCAACGCGGGCCGCGACAGCGGCAGCACGATGCGCCAGAGGAAGCCGATCCGGCCGGTGCCGTCGATCGCGGCGGCGTCCTCCAACTCGCGGGGGATGGCGGACAGGAAGGGCCGCAGGATCACGATCGTGAGCGGCAACTGGAAGGCGATCTGCGGCAACATCACCGCGTAGTACGAGTTGATCAGGTTCAGGTCGCGCAGCATGAGGTAGAGCGGCAGGATCGCCGCCCCGGCCGGGAAGAGCAGGCCGAGGGTGAAGAAGGTGTAGAGCGCCTCGCGCCCCCGGAAGGTGTACCGGGCGAGCACGAAGGCGGCGCTGACCCCGAGCAGCACGACGCCGAGCGTCGTACCCAGGGCGATCACCCCGCTGTTGAAGGCCTGCCCCCAGAAGTCGCTCTGGGTCAGCACCCGGGCGTAGTTGTCCCAGACCCACGGGTCGGGCAGCCCGGCCGGATTCGCGACGATCTGCGGCGTGGTGCGGAAGCCGCCGACGATCACGTAGACCACCGGGGTGATCGACACGGCGGCGACGGCGAGCGCCAGCGCGTAGGTCAGCGGGCTGCTCCACGCGAAGGGGCGCTTGCCGGACGAGGACGGCACGGCGTTGGCGGTCACGGTCACTTCGCCTTTCCGGTGATTGCGCCCTCGATGTCCCGGCGGAGCAGGAACCGCTGGAACAGCAGCGCGGCTACGAACGAGATCGCGAAGAGGATCACCGCCACGGCGTTGCCGTAGCCCCAGAGCCGGGCGAAGAAGCCGTTGTCCACCATGTACGTCGCCATGGTGGCCGAGGCACCCAGCGAACGTACCGCCGGCACCGAGGTCACCCAGATGATGTCGAAGACCTGCAACGAACCGATCATCGACAGGAACATCCAGATCCGGATCGTCGGGCCCAGCAGCGGCAACGTCACGTGCCGCTGGATCTGCCACCAGCTCGCCCCGTCGATCGCGGCGGCCTCGTGCAGTTCCGGCGGCACGTTCGACAGGCCGGCGAGCAGCAGGATGATGGCGAAGCCGACGTACTTCCAGGTGAGGATGAACAGCAGCGTCCAGATGACCATGTCCAGGTCGGCGAGCCACGCCTGCACCAGGAAGCCGAGTCCCACCGACTCAAGCACCGCGTTGAAGGTGCCGGCGTCGGCCAGCAGCAGCTTCCACATGATGCCGACGGTGACCTCGGCGAGCACGTACGGCACGAAGGCCAGCAGGCGGAACAGGGTGCGTCCGCGGAAGTTGCGGTTGAGCAGCAGGGCCACGCCCAGGGCGATGGGGCCCTGGATCAACAGCGACCCGAACACGATTATCGCGTTGTTGCGCAGCGCGTCGAGGAAGATCGGGTCCTGGAACGCGAGGACGTAGTTGTCGAAGCCGACATAGTCGGTGGGCGGTCCGACGCCACGCCAGCGGAAGAGGCTGTAGTAGAAGGCGAAGCCCATCGGGACCAGCACGAACATCACGTAGACGAGCACGGCCGGCGTCGTGAGCCCGATGATCTCGTACCACTTGCGTCGGGTCTCGGCGGCCCGGGCGGACGAGCGGCCGGGCCGGAGCCTCGCCGGCGGCGGGTCCGCGCCGCCGGCGAGATCCAGGGTGGGGTTGGTGGAGGTCACTTGCGTGCGGCCGCCTTCATCGCCTCGACCACCTGTTCGGGCGTGCCGTTGCCGGCGAAGATGGCCACGATCGCGTCGTTCATCGCGTTACCGACGGTGCTGCCGAAGGCCGTGTCCAGCCAGAGCTGCACGTAGGTGGCGCCGGTGGTGGCCTCCAGGATGGACCGCAGGGCCGGGTCCTTGACGCCGTCCTCGGCACCCTTGGCGACGGGCAGGCCGGTGCCGGTCTCCGCGTAGCCCTTCTGCACCTCGGGGCTGACCAGGTACTTGAGGAACTCGACGCACTCCGCCGGGGCATTCTTGGCGCAGGCGAAACCGTCGCCGCCACCGAGGGCCGCCTTCGGGTCACCCGCCGAGCCGGTGATCGCCGGCACCGGGAACCAGCCGATGAACTTGTTGAGCGCCTCCTGGTCCGTGGTGACGGTGTCCAGGGTGCCCTTGTTCCAGTCGCCCATCAGCTCCATCGCGGCCCTGCCGTTGGCCAGCAGGCCGTTCGCGCTGGTCGGGTCGTTCTGGCCCGGCGTGGCGATGAAGTTGGGCTGGAACGGCTCGGTGCCGATGAAGGTCTTCAGGTCCTGGCCGGCCTTCACGAAGCACTGGTCGTCGAAGTTGAGTTCGAGGGAGGCCTTGCGCAGCGTGTCGACCGAGCAGGCGCGCAGCGCGAAGTTGTACCACCAGTGCGCGGCGGGCCACTTGTCACCGGCGCCGACGGCGATCGGGATGACGTTTATCGCCTTGAGCTTGGTGACCGCCTCGTTCAGCTCGTCGAAGGTGGCCGGCGGGGCGGCGATGCCGGCCCGCTCGAACATTTCCTTGTTGTACCAGATGCCCTCGATGCCCATCCGGTACGGCAGGCCGTACTGCTTGCCGTCGACCTGCCAGATCTCGGCCGCGCTACCGATGTTCGCGACCTCGTCCTTGACCTGCTCGGTGATGTCCTTGAGGTAGTCGGCCTCCACCTGCTCGCGGATCTCACCGCCACCCCATGCCTGGAAGATGTCCGGCGGGTCGTTGCTGAGCAGTGCGGCGGGCAGCCGGGTGCGCTGGAGCTGGTTGGTCTCGATCCCCTCGATGTTGATCGTGACCGTCGGGTGGAGGGCGTTGAAGTCCTTGGCCACCTTCTCCCAGTAGGTCTTGCCCGGCCCGTCCTGCGAGGCGTTGTGCCACCAGGTCAGGGTCACCGGGTTCTTGAACAGCTCGTCTGCGGGTGGCGCCTCGCTCTCACCGCCGCCGCCACACCCGGCGACGAGCAGTGCGGTGGTCAGGGACAGCGCTAGGACGGTGCCTGCGCGGCGCTTTATAGCCATCAGTGGTCTCCTCGACTAGGCAGTCGCGGTGCTCGGCCTGCGGGGGAGTTTTACAGCCCCGTAACGCAGTGTCAATCGGTGTCGATAACGTTTTCGACTCGCCTGGGAGGTTGCCCGCGCGGCCCTCTATCATCAGCAACGTGGCGTTCCCGCAGCGTGTCAACATGTCGGACGTGGCCCGCGCGGCCGGCGTCTCCGTGGCAACCGTATCGAAGGTCGTAAACGGCCGGTACGGGGTGGCACAGGCGACCGTGGAACGCGTTCAACAGGTCATCCACCAGCTCGGATACGAGGCCAGCCTGGGTGCGCAGAGCCTGCGCAGTCACCGCACGAACGTGCTGGGCATCCTGGTCGCCGAGTTCGAGCCCTTCTCCACGGAGTTGCTCAAGGGCGCATCCAGTGCGGTGGCCGGCACCGGCTACCAGTTGCTGGCCTACTCCAGCGGCGACGTCGCCGGCACCGCCGTCGGCTGGGAGCGCCGCTCCCTCGCCCGGCTCTCCGGGACGCTGATCGACGGGGCCGTGATCGTCACGCCGACGGTGGTGGAGACCAAGCAGGGTTTCCACGTCGTCGCCGTCGACCCGCACACCGGCCCGTCGGGCCTGCCGACCGTCGACTCGGACAACTTCGCCGGCGCCGTCATCGCGACCAACTACCTGCTCTCGCTCGGGCACCGCCGGATCGGGCACATCAGCGGGCGACCCGATCTCGAGTCGTCACGCCTGCGGGAGGCGGGCTTCCGGCAGGCCATGGCCGACGCCGGGGTGGCGGTGGACGAGCGGCTGGTACGCGTCGGCGGGTTCCGCATCGAGAGCGCCGCCGGCACCGCGGGCGAACTGCTCGCCCTCCCCGACCGGCCGAGCGCGGTCTTCGCGGGAAACGACCTCTCCGCCATCTCCACGATGAACGTGGCCCGGGAGATGGGCCTCACCGTGCCCGACGACCTTTCCGTGATCGGCTTCGACAACATCCCGGAATCCGCCCTGGTCAACCCGCCACTGACGACGATCATGCAACCGCTGCAACAGATGGGCGCGGAGGCGCTGCGGCTGCTCGTCGACCTGATCGCCGGCGTGGAACGCGACATCCACATCCGGCTCCCCACCGAGTTGGTGGTCCGCGCCTCCTGCCGCGCCCTGCCCGACTGACCACCCGCACGGGCGATTTTGCCGGTCCTCGCACCATCTGACAGCGCGGCGAGCCGGCGACGGTATTTCCGGGTCCGCCGTCCGCTCCTGAAGACGAAACCGCGCCGACACGGTACGGAAACGCACCCCGGTCGGCCCAGTCCCCGTCGATGGGAGAACCTGTCATGAGCAGTGCAGGAAGACGTGTCCGCAGAGCCGCCCTGGTCGTCCTCGCGGGGGCCGCGCTGACCGGCCTGCTGGCAGTCACCGCAGCTGCCGCCGCACCCGTCGGGGCACCGGAGCGGGCTGCCGCGACGGCCCGCACCGACGTCTACATCAAGGACCTCGCCGCCGACGTCGGGAACCAGCCGCACTCGTTGAGCCCGCTCTGGACCAGCCCCGACATCAAGGTCTGCCCGACCGCGGTGGAGTGCGCGGTAAGCCAGAACCCGATCGTCGGCGTCACCAACTACGTCTTCGTCAAGCTGCGCAACCCCGGGCCGTACGGCTCGGGCACCAGCACCGGCGTGCTCGAGGTCTACCGCACGACGCCCGGTGGCGGTGCGGTCTGGCCGACCCACTGGACCCAGATCGGGGCGGCCAACGTCATCGCCTATCCGGGCGTCACGACGGTCACCATCCCGTGGGACGGCGTACCCGGGCCGGGTCACTTCTGCCTGATCGCCCGCTGGGTGTCCGCAACCGACCCGATGACCTTCGAGGGCCCGGACATCGGCACCAACACCGGCTACAACAACAACATCGCGTGGCGCAACGTCGACTCGGTCCGGCTCACCGTGGGCGCGAACCCGGTCGTGCGGCCCTTCGCCATCGGCAACTCGCTGACCGTGCCGTCCCGCAACGACCTGGTCTTCGCGGCGGCCGAGCCGTTGCGGGCCATGGGCGGGCGGGTCGTCGTCGACCTCGGTCCGGAACTCTTCGAGCGTTGGCGGGCCGGTGGCGGGGTCGGCACGGGCGTACGGGCGGTCGGCCGTACCCAGGTGGAGATCGTCGAACCGACCAAGGCCAGCCTGGGCAACCTGCTGCTGAACCCGGGTGAGCGGGTGGAGTTCTCGCTGCTCTTCTCGGCCGAAGCCGCCTCGGACCGGGAGATCGCGTTCAACGTGACCCAGTTCGGGCCGGACACCTCCGGCGCCAAGCGGGCCGACCTCGGCGGTGTGCAGTATCTGATCAGCGCTGGGAAGCGGTAGCCGGGCACCCTCACGGGGGTCGTGGGCCGGACGGCCCACGACCCCCGTCAGCGTAGGCAGACCCAGTCGGTGACCACGGCGTGTCCGCCCGCCTCGGCGCGCAGCTGGATCGGGCCGGGCGGTGGGACACCCAGCGAGAAGAGGCCCACCGCGTCGACCGGGGCCTCGTCGTAGGTGCCGCGCGAGGTGCGGGCGGTGACCCGTCCGCCGCCGGCCGGGGAGAGTTGGCCGACGATCCCGGCCTCGCTCACCTCGATCTCCACCTGCACGGGGCCGCAGCGGAACGAGAGGGTTCGCGCGGAACCCGCCGACCGGACCTGCCCGACCGGCTCCGCCTCGGCCGCCGAGTCGAAGACCAGCTCGGCCAGGGCCAGCTCCGCGTCGATCGTCCGCCAGGCGAATGCCGCCCGCGCCGCCGTCAGGTACTCCTCGGGAACCCCGCCGGCGTCCCAGAGCGCCGCGCCCAGTTCCGCCGTCAACCGGTCGTCATCGACCGGCGGCCACGGCTCCATCGCGGTCACCTCCCTTCGTCCCGGCGGTCCCACCCGGGCCGAGGTACGGCGCGAGGGCCGGACAGTCGCGCAGCCGGCGCAGGCAGCGGGCCTGGGTCGGGCCGATGCTGCCGACCGGTACGCCCAGCCGGCCGGCGGCGTCCCGGTAGCTCAGCGGCGGATCGGCCGTCAGCAGGGACAGCAGTTCCTGGCAGCGCGGCGGGAGTTGGGCGAAGCCCTCCCGCAGCGCCTGTCGCCGCTCGGCCCGCAGCAGTTCCTCGTCCGGTGCGGCGGCATCGGTCCCGCCCTCGTGGTACGCGTCAAACGCCGCGTCGGTCGGGTCGACCGGTTGGGTGCGCCGCCCGAGCCGGGTCATCCGGTAGCACTCCCGCCGGGTGGTGACGGCCAGCCAGGCGGCCAGCGCCTTCGGATCGCGCAACCGGTTCAGGTGCTCCACCAGCCGCAGCCAGACGGTCTGGTTGACATCGGCCGCGTCGGCGCCGCCGAGATCGTGGGCGCGGATCACCGAGTAGACCAGTGGGGTGTACCGGCGGACCAGTTCGGCCCAGGCCGTCTCGTCGCCCCGTGCCGCGGCGGGAACCAGGACCGTAACGCTCCGGTCGCTCACCACCACACCGCCGTTGCGAGCCTCATCCGATGAACACTCCGTAGTCGGGATGCCAGCGTGGCGCCGCGAGCAACGCCTGCCGGGCCGCGTCGGCACTCAGGCCACCGGCGGTCATCAGGGCGGCGAGTCGACCGGAGACGTGTGCCGTGGCGAACGAGGTGCCGGCCCAGCCGGCGAAGCCGTGAAACAGCCGGGTCGGTCGGCCCGGCAGCGGCAGCCGGCCCGCGACGTAGGTGCTGTCCCGCCGGCCGAGGGCGCAGGCGTCGACCCAGGGGCCGAAACCGCTGTAGGTCGCCGGCAGCAGACCGGTGGCGCTCCCGGTCAGCGCCGCGACCGCCAGGACCCGGTCCAGGGCCGCCGGCCAGACCG
Source organism: Micromonospora sp. PRAS1 (assembly GCF_059553435.1). Classification (NCBI taxonomy): domain Bacteria; kingdom Bacillati; phylum Actinomycetota; class Actinomycetes; order Micromonosporales; family Micromonosporaceae; genus Micromonospora; species Micromonospora sp. PRAS1. Next base: position 165,943 of record NZ_JCANNB010000008.1, on the reverse strand, counting down.
GCCGGCCGGTCCCGGCGTTCCCCGCCGCCGCCACCACGGCCGTGCCCTGCGGCAACCCGGCCACGGCGTTGGCCAGCGGCAGCGAGGGCTGATCGTCGAGGGTGAAGCCGCCCAGGGAGAGGTTCACCACGGAGACCTCCGGCGCCAACCGACCCAGGGCGGCCACCAGCATCGCCTCGTCGCCGACGCCGGTCGGGCTCAACGCCGCCTCGGGGTCGAGGCGTACGCCCGGCGCGGCCTGCCGGACCACTCCGGCGACGAACGTGCCGTGGCCACCCTGCGGGGCGAGCACGTCGGCGTGCAGGTAGAGCGGGTCCTCGTCGTCGGGCTCCGGCAGGTACGCGCCGCCGAGCCAGTCCGGGTGGACGGCACCGGCCTGCCGCCAGATGCCGGTGTCGCAGATGCCGACCGTCACCCCCGCTCCGTCGCCGCGCCGTCCCGGATCCGGCGGTGGCAGGGCGGCGACCGCCTTGGGCGGCCCGCCCGGGTTACCCATGATGTTGCCCAGGCCGAGCAGCACATGATGCGGTTGGACGGTGGGCACCCGCTGGCCGGGCCAGTGCCGGGGGTCGCGCAGCTTCGTCACGATCGCGGGAATGTCGGTCTCCCCGGCGAACAGCAGCCGGGTGACGCCGGCGAACCGGTCGGTGATGGTCGCCGGGTAGCCGCCCTCCTTGAGCCAGGCGGCGACCCGCCGGGCATCGGCGTCGGCGGCGAGCAGCTGCCGGGGGCGGTAGAGGATTTCCCGGCCCGCGACGAGGTGCCGGCGCACGTCGCGATCGGCGGCCAGCGCTTCGGCGAACGCGAGTTGGTAGGCCCGGTCGTCATCGTCGTCGGTGTCGCCGAGTGCCCGGGCGGGAAGCAGCCCGGCGCCGAGCGGCACCGCCGCGGCGGCCAGGGCGGAGGCCGCCAGGAGCCGCCGTCGGGACAGCCCGGAACCGGAGCCGGGCGCGTTGGGGTGGTCAGGAAGCACGGGGTCCTCCAAGAATCGCCCGGGCAGCGACACGCGCTGGTGGTCGGCGCGGCGCATTTCCCCGGACCTCTTCGATTCTTCCAAATGATCGGCACATGTCAATGAGGTGAATGACCGACCCATTCCCGGGGTTCGGATGGGTCATTACGCGACATTGACGCCGCGCCATGGATGGTGAACTCTTTGTCCATGCCCGACAGCACCGACGCCGGTGCCGGGATCGCCCAGGCGGCGCTCGACACCGTCCAGCGCTGTCCGCGCGAGGCGATCGCGATCGCCCAGCGGGTGCTCGCCGCCAGACCCGCCGACAACGACACCAGGTCCACCGCCGACCGGGCCATCGGCCTGGCCCTGCGGGAACTGAACGACCTGCCCGGCGCACTGCGCCACCTGCGCCGGGCGGTACGGATCGCCGACACCGCCCGGGCCCGTGCGCTGGCTCGGATGAGCCTCGGTTACGTACTGGCCAACGCCGGCAGCACGGCGGCGGCGCTGCGGGCGGTGACCGCCGCGCTGCCCGAGCTGACCGGGGCCGACGCCGGGCGCGCCCGGATGCAGCGGGGGGTGGTACTGCACTACCGCGGCCGTTACGACGAGGCGGTTCGCGACTACGGCCACGCCATCGACATCGCCCAACGCGACGGTGACCTGCTGTTGGAGGCCCGGGCCCGGAACAACCGGGGCCTGCTCAACGCCCACCGGGGCAGCGTGAACGGCGCCGACGACCTCTCCCGGGCGGCGGAGGTCTTCCACGGGCTCGGCCTGGACCTCGCGGCAGCCGACGCCCGCTGGAACGGCGGGATCGCGGCCGGTCGGCGGGGTGACATCGCGGCCGCGCTGCGCTGCTTCGCCGCCGTCGGCGAGGAGTACCGGCGACTCGCCGTGCCCCGGCCGGCGTTGCTGCTGGACCGGGTCGAGTTGCTGCTGTCGGTTCCGCTTGTCGACGAGGCGGTGCAGGTCGCCGCCGTGGCCATCCGGGAACTCCGCCGGCGCGGGATGGCCAGCGACCTCGCCGAGGCGCTGCTGGCCCAGGCCCGGGCCGCGTTGCTCGCCGGTGACCTGGACACCGCGACCGGAGCCGCGGCGGCGGCCCGGACCCGGTTTCGGCGCCAGGGCCGCCGGACCTGGGCCGCCTTCGCCCGGCACGTCGAATTACGTGCCGAGTTCCGCCGGGGTACCCGCTCCCCCGCCCTGTTCCGGGCGATGCTGCGCACCGCCGACCAGCTCGACGCCACCGGCTGGCCGGACCCCGCGCTGACCACCCGCATCGAGGCCGGCCTGCTGGCCGCCACGCTGGGCCGCACCGACCGGGCCGTGGACCTCTTCGCCACGGCCGCCCGCACCCGTGGCCGGGGCACCGCACCACGGCGGGCCCAGGGCTGGTACGCCCTGGCGCTGTCCCGCCGGCTGGCCGGTGACGAAGCCGGTGCGGACCGGGCCCTGCGCCGGGGGTTGGCCGTGCTTGACCGGCACCGCACCTCCCTGGGCGCCACGGAGCTGCGGGCCCACAGCGGGGCGTACGGACGGGAACTCGCGGCCGAGGGACTCGACATCGCGGTCCGGGCCGGCGCACCGGCCCGGGTCCTCGCCTGGGCGGAGCGGTGGCGGGCCAACGCGCTGCGGATGCGCTCGGCGCTCCCGCCCGACGACCCCGATCTGGTCGCCGCCCTCGCCGAGCTGAGACTGGTGAGCGGCCTGCTGGAGGACGCAGTACTGGCCGACCGTCCGGTGCGCGCGCTGCGTGGCCGGCAGGCCCGACTCGAACAGCACATCCGTGACCTGGCCCGGCGGGTGCCCGGCGGTAGCGGGGTGACCGCCCCGCCCGCCGTGCGCACCCTGGCCGAGCGGCTCGACGGGCGGGTACTTGTCGAACTGGTGGCGCACGGCGACCGTCTCCGCGCGGTGCTGGTCCGCGACGGCCGGGCCAGCCTGCACGACCTCGGTTCGCTCACCGAGGCGGAGCAGCTGGCCCGCTGGCACCGGTTCGCGCTGCGCCGGCTGATCACCACCGGGGACTCGACCGCCGCGCGAACCGGGGCCGGACACGTCGCGGCAGCGCTCGACCGGCAGCTCTTCGACCCGGTACGGCGACGCCTGGCCGACCGGCCCCTGGTGATCGTCCCGGTCGGCGTGCTGCACGGCGTCGGCTGGGCCGGGTTGCCGACCTGTGCCGGCCGTCCGGTCACCGTCGCCCCGTCCGCCACGGCCTGGCTCGGCGCGGACCGGCGCACCGCACCGGTCGGGCCACCGGTCCTGGCCAGCGGCCCCCGCCTGCTGGCCGGGCAGGCCGAGGTCCGCCGGCTCGCCCGGGTGCTGCCGGGAGCTCGGCTGCTCACCGGGCCGGACGCCACCGCCGACGCGCTGACCGCTGCCCTGGACGACGCCGGGATGGTGCACATCGCGGCCCACGGCCGGTTCCGCGCGGACAACCCCGAGTTCTCCACACTGGAACTGGCCGGCGGGCCGCTCTTCGCGTACGAGTGGGAACGGGTGGCCCGACCACCCGGCTGTGTGGTGCTCTCCGCCTGCGAGTCGGGGCTGACCGGCCTACGTCCCGGCGACGAGATCATGGGTTTCGCCGCGGTGCTGCTGGCGCTCGGCACCCGCTGCCTGGTCGCCACGGTGCTCCCGGTACCGGCCGAACCGACCACCGCGCTCATGCTGGACCTGCACCGCCGGATGCGCGGCGGTGCCCGCCCGGCGCGGGCCCTCGCCGACGCCCAGCAGGCCTTCGTCGCCGCCGGAGATGGCACCGCCCGGGCCACCGCCGCGGCCTTCGTCTGCCTCGGCGCCGGCTGACCGACCGGCCGGCGGCGAGCGCCGGATCAGCGGGCGAGGGCGGCGGCGGTGTCCCGGTCCAGCGCCCCGTCGGCGACCACCACCCGGTAGCGGCCCTGCCGGCTGGTGCCGGCCGGGATGGTCGCGGTCCGCTCGAAGGCGAAGGCCACGCAGACCCCGGGATACATGCTGCTGCGCACGAACCACCTGTCGCCGGGCCCCAGACCGGAGAAGACCAGGGTGTACGCGCCACCCTCCGGGTCCCGCCCGCGCATGGCCACCCACGGCTCGGCGCAGCCGTTCACCGTCTCCTCGCCGTCACGCGACGCGGTGAACACCTCGGGCGGCTCGGCCGCCACCGCCCGCCAGAAGAACCCGCCGTAGCCGGCCCCACCGGGTCGGCCGTTCGTCGCCGGGCTGCCCAGCACGACGTCCCGGTCGGCGGGGGCGGTCAGGGTGCTGTCGAAATCGAGCCGCCAGGCGTACGGGTGACCCGGCACCGCCGAGGCGGTGAGGTCACGCCGCTCGGTGAGCAGCACCGTACCGGCCGGATCGCACCAGTGCAGCCGGTGGTCGAGCCGGTCCACCGAGCGGTGTGCCCAGCCGGTGTGCACGATTCGACCGTGGTCGGCGCGCCAGGTGTAGCCGAGGTCGCGGACGTAGGTGCGCCCACCCCAGAGGTTGGTGCCGTTGACGTCCTGCACCGCCAGGGAGGCCCCGAGGTGCCAGACGTGGTCGGCGGGCAGCGCGTCGCTGACCGGGGTGCCGGCCAGCGTACGCACCGGATGCAGGTAGGGCCGGGGCCCGTGCTTGGCGTCCAGGTCGGGAGCGAGCACGTACCGGGCGACCGGCGTACCGTCGACAAGCAGCTCCTGGTCGGCAGCCTCGGCAGCGGCGGCGGTCACGACAGCTCCGCCCGGGCGACCGGCCGGCGGCGGGCCACGGCGTGCACGGCGGCCAGCGCGTACCCGGCGAGGATCGGCACCGCGACCGGGGTGACCAACACCCCGAGCAGCACCGCGACCACGGCGGTGCCGGCCAGACCGGCCCAGTTCGCGGGATGGTCGAGGCAGGCGCGGGCGGCCCGGATGGCCGCCGACCGCCACCCGGTGCCGCCGACGCGGCCCACCTCGACCACGATCGCGGCGGCGTACCCGAGCAGGACCGCCGCGACGACGGTGGTCAGGCTCAGCGCCACCGCCCCGCCGGGCACCCGGCCGCTGGCCAGCGCGACCAGGTCGGCGACGAGCAGGCCCACGGCGGCCAGCCCGAGCAGGGTCGCCGGCAGGCCGGGCAGCAGGCCCCGGCCGAACCGGGCCAGCGTCTGCCGGGCGGTGGGCCAGGTGCCGGTGCCGAGCCAGTCGTGCACGGCCGCGCTGGCGGTGCCGACCGCGGCGCCGGCGGTCAGCACCGGCGCCGAGGCGAGCACGGTCAGGATGCCGAGCAACGCCAGGTCGGCGGCGTCGCGGAGGGTGTCCCGCCAGTCCCGCCCCGACGCGGACCGGCCGGCGCCGGGTTCAGCCCTTAAGTCCACTGGTGTTGATCCCCTCGACGAGCATCCGCTGGAAGGCGACGAAGAACACGAAGACCGGCAGCAGGGAGAGCACCGCCATGGCGAACATCGGGCCGACCGCGCTCTGGCTGGTCGAGTCGATGAACAGGGTCAGCGCCACCGGCACGGTGTAGTCGCTCAGGTTGGACAGGAAGACCAGTTGCCGGAAGAACTCGTTCCAGGTCCAGATGAACGAGAAGATCGCGGTGGTGACCAGGGCCGGCCGGCTCAGCGGCAGAATCACGTGCCGGAAGATGCCGAACGGTCCGGCCCCGTCGATCCGCGCCGCCTCGTCCAGTTCGCGCGGGATGCTCCGCATGAACTGCACCATCAGGAAGACGAAGAACGCCTCGGTGGCCAGGAACTGCGGGATCAGCAGCGGCAGGTACGGCCAGTCGCCGCCGACCAGGCCGAAGCTGCGGAAGAGGATGTACTGCGGCACGATCAGCACGTGACTCGGCAGCAGCAGAGTCCCGATCATGACGGCGAACCACACCTTGCGCAGCCGGAACCGCAACCGGGCGAAGGCGTACGCGGCCAGCAGGCAGCTCACCGCGTTGCCGACCACGGTGAGCAGGCTGACCATCGCGCTGTTGAAAAAGAACCGACCGAAGCTGACGTCGAAGTTGCCCCAGCCGTTCGTGTAGTTGCCCGGGGTGAATTTCTCCGGCAGCAGCCCGATGTTGTTGACGATCTCCTGCTGCGACTTGAACGAGGTGCCGATCATCCAGATCAACGGGTAGAGCACGACCGTGACGATGGCCAGCAGAATGATCAGCCGCAGCCAGGAGCGGCTGCGCGGGCGTTGCGGGCGGGTTGCCACGGGTGGGGCAACGGTGCTCGCCACCATCAGCGATCCTCCCCGTCGGAGTAGTGCACCCAGAACCGGCCGGTGCTGAAGAAGACGACCGTGATGAGCGCGATGGCGATCAGGAAGACCCAGGCCATCGCGGAGGCGTAGCCCATCTGTAGCTCGGTGAAGCCGGTGATGTAGAGGTTGAGCGTGTACATCAGGGTCGAGTCGACCGGCCCGCCGGTGCCGTTGCTGAGCACGAACGCCGCGGTGAAGCCCTGGAAGCCGTTGATGGTCTCCAGCACCAGGTTGAAGAAGATCACCGGGGAGAGCATCGGCAAGGTCACGTTGACGAACTGCCGGAACTTGCTCGCCCCGTCCACCGAGGCGGCCTCGTACAGCTCGGTCGGCACCTGCTTCAGCCCGGCCAGGAAGATCACCATCGGTGCGCCGAACTGCCAGATGGCCAGCACCATCAGGGTCTCCAGGGCCCAGTCCGGGTCGTTGACCCAGGGCTTGCCCTCGATGCCGAACAGGGCGAGGAAGGAGTTGAAGGCCCCCTCGCGGTTGAACATGTTCACCCAGACGATGGCCAGCGCCACGCTGCCGCCGAGCAGCGACGGCAGGTAGAACAGGCCACGGAACAGCCCGACCCCGCGCCAGGCCCGGTTGAGCAGCAGCGCCACCCCGAGCGCCGCGGCGAGTTTCAGCGGTACGGCGATCAGCGCGAAGCTGAGCGTGACCCGCACCGAGTGCCACCACGACGGATCGTTCGTGAACATCCGTTCGTAGTTGGCCAGCCCGACCCACTCCACCTCGGACCAGGGGGTGAGGATGTCGTAGTTGGTGAAGCTGAGGTAGAGCGACAACAGCATGGGTATCGCCGTGATGGCCATCAGACCGATGAGCCAGGGCGACAGGAAAACGTAGCCGGCCAGACCCTCCCCGTGCCGGATCCGTCCGATCCTGCCCCGGGGGGCGGGAGGGCGGACGGATCCGGTGCCGCGGCGGGTCGGGTCGGGCGCCGTGGTCAGGGCCACGAACTGCTCCTCTCCGGGGTGGTGCTGCGGCGGGGTCAAGAGGCGATTGCCGCCTTGCATGCCTCGACGTACTGGGCGGCGGCCTCGGCGGGGGTGGCCCGGCCGTACTGGACGTTCTCGGCGGCCTTGATCAGCTCGGACTTGACCTTGCTGTGCCCCTTGATCGGCACCTGCGGCGCCTCGCCGAAGGTCTCGGCCAGCTTGTTCTCCACCTCGATGGACTGCTTCATCGCCGGGTCGGTGATGTCGTCGCTGACCGCCCGGCGCAGGTCCATGTTGGACGGCAGGCCCCGGTCGGTGCCGAGCAGCTTGACCGCCTCCGGGTCGTTGACCAGGAAGTTGATCACGTCGGCGGCGACGTCCGCGTTCTTGCTGCCCCGGAAGATCGACCAGTACATCGAGGCACGGGCCCACTGGGCGCTCGGGTCACCCGGGTACGCGATGACGCCCAACTCGTCGGCGGTGTTCTTCTTCAGCTCCGGCATCTGGTTGACCCAGACCCAGGAGGTGCCAGCCTTGCCGGTCACCACGAGCTGCTTGGTGATGTCGGTGGCGTTGCCCTCGTGGATGACGTCCGGAGTCGGCGTGGCACCCCGGTCCCGGGCGTCCTTCCACAGCTCGAACCACTTGGTCACGTCCTCGGCGGTGAAGCCCAGGTCGTTGCCGGAGTAGAGGTCCTTACCCTGCTGGCGCAGCCACACCCAGAACGCCTTGTCGCTGGCGCTCGCATCCTGGGTGCCGGGGACCTTCGTCTTCTTGCTTACCTGCTCGGCCCAGGCGATGTGCTCCTCCCAGCTCATCCCGGTGGTCGGCTCGGGCAGCCCGTTCTTGGTCAGCAGGGTCTTGTTGTAGACCAGGCCCTGGGTGTTCTCCCCGGCGGCCACGCCGGCGAGCTTGCCGTCGACCTCGCCGTACTGGAGCAGGCTTGGCGGGAACTTGCTGGTGTCGAGGTCGCCGGAGTCCTGGTACTTCTTCAGGTCCAGGGTCGCGTTGCGGGCGGCGTACTCGGTGAGGTAGTTGTCGTCGATCTGGAAGATGTCCGGCGGGTTGCCGCCGGCGGTCAGGGTGGCCAGCTTGTCGAAGTAGCCCTGGTTGGCCTGCCAGACCGTCTCGAACGTGACGTCCGGGTTCTTCTTCGTGTAGAGGTCGAGGGCCTGCGCGGTGAGCTGGGCCCGGGCCTCGCCGCCCCACCAGAAGATGGAGAGCTTGACCTTGCCGTCGGAGGCGGCGTCGTCACCGTCGCCGCAGGCCGCGGCCGCGCCGACCAGCGGCAGGGCGACGACGGCGGCGAGCAGGCCGCGCAGCAGCCGGCGGCGCAGCAGGGGAGTACGGTAGGTGCGCCCGTCGGGGACGCTGGTGGGGGACGTTGCGGGGTGCATTGCGCTCACTCCTTGGCGTTAGGAGGCGACGACGTCACCGGCGACCACGTCCGGGGCGCCCGGGTCCGCACGGCGATGCGGGCCCGGGCCTGCGGCAGTGGCACCGGAGACTTCCCGGCCGGCGTAGGGGCCCGGCGCGGTGGAGTCGCGGATGACCAATTCGGTCTGGAGCATTACCTGTGCGGTGGTGCGACGAGCGCCGACAGCCACCGCGGCACCGCCGCCCCGCCCGGTTCGCGGGGAGTCGGTGTCCTGTTGCAGCAACATGTCGACGGCCGTCCGGCCGGCGGCCGCGGTCGGCGTGGCCACCGTCGTCAGCTTGGGGCGGGTGAGCCGGCTCAGGGTGATGTCGTCGACCCCGACGACACTGATCTCCTGCGGCACTCCGACCCCGAGTGCGTCGAGCCCTTCGAGCAGCCCGATCGCCATCAGGTCGTTGTAGGCGAGCACGGCGGTCACGCCGGCCCGGCGGACCTGCTCCGCCTGGGCGACGCCACCGGTCTCGGTGGGTGGGTTCGGGCCGAGCACTGTCAACTCGGCTCCGGCGGCCCGCGCCGCCGCGCCCGCGGCCCGCCGGATCTCCCGGCTGGTCCAGGAGCCGCGCGGTCCGGCGAGCAGGGCGATCTCCCGGTGCCCCAGCCGGGCCAGGTGGTCGATGGCCGAGCGGGCGCCCTGCCCCACGTCCATCAGGACGCACGGCAGGCCGGCCAGCTGGCGGTTGACCACCACCAGCGGGACCTCCCGGCTGAGCTGCTCGATCAGGCTGTTGCTCATCCGGGGGCTACAGAGCAGCACCCCGTCGACCTGCTTGGCCAGCGCGTGGACCAGTTCCTCCTCCGCGGCCGCGTCCTCGTTGGTGTCGGCCACGAAGACGTGGTAGTCGCGGTGCCGGGCCTGGCTCTCCGCCGCCTTGATCAGCGGCGGGAAGAACGGGTTGGCGATGTCCGCGATGATCAGCCCGATGTTGTGCGTACGGCCGGTGATCAGGGCCCGGGCGGCCCGGTTGGGCCGGTAGCCCAGATCCTCGGCGCACGCCAGCACCCGCACCCGGGTCTCCGGGTTGACCAGGTGGGGTGCGGAGAAGGTGCGGGAGACGGTGGAGATGTGCACGCCGGAGGCCCGTGCCACGTCCCGGATGGTGACAGGCATTCAGGCCTCCTTCGGTGGTGTGTCGGCGGTCACGGTGCCAGCAATTAATGCAAACGGTTGCTCCAGTGTCAACGGCGGATGGTTACAGCTGTGTTGCGACGACGCTCCCGCCATGCCCCTTAACGATCATCAATCCGGACAAACAACACGGATTCCCAGCGCTTTGTTGACTCGGCGCGAGCGAGCGTGGTTACTTCACTGCAAAGGTTTGCACAAAGATCGAGGAGGATCGGTCTGTGTCACCGCAACCCGGCAGGCCCGCCCGGTACGCCGTGGTCGGCACCGGTGCCCGCGCCGAGATGTTCGTCCGCGCGCTGGTCCGCGACCACGCCGACACCGCCGAACTGGTCGCCTTCGCCGACGTCAACCAGCTCCGGATGGACGCCCACAACCGGTGGCTCGGCGAGCTGGGTCACCCGGCGGTACCGACGTACCACGCCGGTGACTTCGCCGCGATGCTGGCCAAGGAGCGGGTCGACGTGGTCCTGGTGACCTCGGTGGACGTCACCCACGACGAGTACGTGGTGGCCGCCCTGGAGGCCGGCTGCGACGTGGTCACCGAGAAGCCGATGACCACCGACGCGCCGCGCTGCCAGCGCATCCTCGACGCGGTCCGGCGTACCGGCCGGCGGGTGACGGTGGCCTTCAACTACCGCTACAACCCGTTGCACGAACAGCTGCGCCGGCTGCTCGCCGAGGGCGCGGTCGGCGAGATCGGCTCGGTGCACTTCGAGTGGCTGCTCGACGTGCGCCACGGCGCCGACTACTTCCGCCGCTGGCACCGGGACAAGGCCAGCTCCGGCGGCCTGATGGTGCACAAGGCCAGCCACCACTTCGACCTGGTCAACTGGTGGCTGGACGCCACACCCGTGCAGGTGTACGCCGCCGGCCGGCTGTTCTTCTACGGCGAGAACGGTAGGCGGCACGGCTACGCCCGCGACTACGACCGGGCACACGCCTCCCCCGCCGCCGACGACGACCCGTTCGCGCTGCGCCTGGCCGAGCATCCCCGACTGCGCGAGCTGTACCTGGACGCCGAGACCGCCGACGGTTACCAGCGGGACCGCAACGTCTTCGCCCCCGGGGTGAGCATCGAGGACGACATGGCGGTGCTGGCCACGTACTCCACCGGCGCGACCATGACCTACCACCTCACCGCGTACGCGCCCTGGGAGGGCTACCGGGTCATGATCAACGGCAGTCGCGGGCGGTTGGAGCTGGAGGTCACCGAGAGCGAGTTCGTCAGCCCCGCCGCGGCCGGCGCGCTCAAGGGTGCCGCGCTGCACGGCGCCGAGGCCGCCGCCGAGGGCGGCGGCGCCACGCTGACCCTGCGTCCCTTCTGGTCGCCGCCGCAGCGCATCGAGGTGGCCGGGTACACCCGGCACGGCCACGGCGGCGCGGACGCCCGGATGACCCAGGTGATCTTCGGCGGCGTACCGGATCCGCTGCACCGCGCGGCCAGCGCCCGCGACGGCGCGCTGGCCCTGCTCACCGGGCTGGCCGCCAACCGCTCCTTCGAAACCGGCGCGCCCGTGCGGGTCGCCGACCTGCTCACCCTCGACTGACCTCGACCACAGGAGCCGCACCCCGTGCCCACCTCGACCCGACCCGACCTGCTCCTCCCCGCCGAACCGGGCCAACGCGCGCTGGCCCGGGAGCTGTACGCGCTGGTGGAGCGGCTGCCCATCATCTCCCCGCACGGGCACATCGACCCCGCGCTGCTGGCCGAGGACCAGCCCTTCCCCGACCCGGCCCGGCTGCTCATCGTGCCGGACCACTACCTCACCCGGATGCTGCTCAGCCAGGGCGTCGCCCCGGGCGAGCTGGGCGTGCCCAGCCGCGACGGCAGTCCGGTGGAGACCGATGGGCGCCGGATCTGGCGGCGCTTCGCCGAGCACTGGCACCTGTTCCGGGGCACCCCGTCGCGGCTCTGGCTGGAGCAGACCCTCACCGAGGTCTTCGCCCTGGACACCCGGCTGTCGCCGCAGACCGCCGACGAGGTGTACGACGCGCTCGCCGCCAAGCTCGCCGAACCGGACTTCCGGCCCCGGGCGCTCTTCGAACGCTTCAACATCGAGGTGCTCGCCACCACCGAGTCGCCCCTGGACGACCTGGGCCGGCACGCCAAGCTCGCCGCCGACGGCTGGGGCGGGCCCGGCGGGCGAGTGGTCACCACCTTCCGCCCGGACAACGTGGTCGACCTGGAATTCGAGGACTGGTCGGCAAACGTCGACCGGCTCGGCGAGATCACCGGCGAGGACACCGGGACGTACGCCGGCTACCTGGCCGCGCTGCGCGCGCGCCGGGAGGCGTTCATCGCCGCCGGGGCCACCTCGTCGGACCACGGGCACCTCACCGCCCGCACCCTCGACCTCGGCGCGGACGCGGCGGCGCTCTTCGACCGGGCCCGCCGGGGCCGGGCCGAGCCGGGCGACACCGAGGCGTTCCAGGCGCACATGCTGCTGGAGTTCGCCCGGATGTCGCTCGACGACGGGCTGGTCATGCAGCTGCATCCCGGCGCGGTGCGCAACCACAACAGGTGGCTCTACGCCCGGCACGGTCGCGACGTCGGCGGCGACATCCCGCAGGTCACGGAGTACGTGCACGCCCTGGCGCCACTGCTGGACGCGTACGGCAACGACCCCCGGCTGCGGGTCGTCCTCTACACCCTGGACGAGGACACCTTCACCCGCGAGCTGGCGCCGCTGGCCGGCGGTTACGCCGCCCTGCTGCTCGGCGCGCCCTGGTGGTTCCTGGACTCCCCCGAGGTGCTGCGCCGGTTCCGGGAGACGGTCACCGAGACCGCAGGCTTCTACAACACCGCCGGGTTCGTCGACGACACCCGCGCGTTCTGCTCAATCCCCGTCCGGCACGACGTGGCCCGCCGCGTCGACGCCGGCTTCCTGGCCCGGCTGGTCGCCGAGCACCGGCTGCCCATGGACGAGGCCGCCGAGACCATCGTCGACCTGGCGTACCGGCTGCCCAAGCGGGTCTTCAAGTTCGGAGAGATCTCATGACCACCATCACCGACGTGACCGTGCACGACGTGCGGTTCCCCACCGCCGCCAGCGGCGACGGCTCCGACGCCATCAACCGGGGTGACTACTCGGCCACCTACGTGGAGCTGACCACCGACGACGGGCCGACCGGCGCCGGGTTCACCTTCACCAACGGCCGCGGCAACGAGATCACCTGCGCGGCCGTGACGGCCCTGGCCCACCACGTGCGGGGACGCACGGTGGAGGAGATCACCGCCGAGCCGGTGGCGTTCTGGCGCTCGCTCGTCGCCGACGTGCAGCTGCGCTGGCTGGGCCCGGAGAAGGGGGTCATCCACATGGCCACCGGCGCGCTTGTCAACGCCGTGTGGGACCTGCGGGCCAAGCTCGCCGGCAAGCCGATGTGGCGCTACCTGGCCGAACTGCCCACCGAGGAACTCGTCGCCAACGTCGACTTCAAGCACATCACCGACGCGCTCACCGCCGACGAGGCCGCCGCCATCCTGGACAAGGGACGCGACGGGCTCGCCGACCGGCTGGCCGTGCTGGAACGCGACGGCTTCCCGTCGTACACCACCTCGGTCGGCTGGCTCGGCTACCCGGACGACAAGGTACGGGCGCTGACCCGGACCGCGTACGCCGCCGGATGGCGGGCGATGAAGATGAAGGTCGGTGGCCCGCCCGCCGACGACCTGCGCCGGGCCCGCATCATCCGGGAGGAGATCGGCCCGGACGCGCTGCTGATGATGGACGCCAACCAGGTGTGGGACGTCGACGAGGCGATCACCAACATGGCCGCGCTGGCCGAGGTCGACCCGTACTGGATCGAGGAGCCGACGCACGCCGACGACATCCTCGGCCACGCCCGCATCGCCCGCGCCGTCACCGAGCTGACCGGTGGCCGGTGCCGGGTGGCCACCGGCGAGGTGGCCGCCAACAAGGTCATCTTCAAGCAGCTGCTCCAGGCCGAGGCGATCGGCGTGATGCAGATCGACGCCTGCCGGGTCGGCGGCGTCAACGAGGTGCTCGCCGAGATCCTGCTGGCCGCCAAGTTCGGGGTGCCGATCTGCCCGCACGCCGGTGGCGTCGGGCTCTGCGAGTACGTGCAACACCTGGCGATCTTCGACTACCTGCGGGTCGGCACCAGCCTGGAGGGCCGGATGGTGGAGTACGTCGACCACCTGCACGAGCACTTCGTCGACCCGGTACGCACCCGCGACGGGCGGTACCTGCTGCCGACCGAGCCGGGCTACAGCGCCACCATGCACCCCGCCTCGATCGCCACCTTCCGTTTCCCGGACGGCCCGACGTGGCGGTGACCGTGGGCGCGTCCCGGCTCGACCTCGGCGCGCTGCGCCGGCTGCCGACCGAGGCGCGTCCACTGATCCGGCCCGGCACGGTGGACGCCGGCGTGCTGCACCTGGGGCTCGGCGCGTTTCACCGGGCCCACCAGGCGGTCTACACCGAGCAGGCGATGGCCGTGGCCGGCGGCGACTGGGGCATCGTCGGCGTCGCCCCGCGCAACGCCGAACTGGTGCGGATCCTCGCCGCACAGGACAACCTGTTCAGCGTGAGCACCCTCTCCGCTGCCGACCGGCACACCCAGGTGGTCGGCGCGCTGGCCGAGGTCCGGCTGGCCGCCGCCGACCCGGACGCGGTGGTGGCGCTGCTGGCCGACCCGGCGATCCGGGTGGTCACGTTGACCGTTACCGAGAAGGCGTACCAGCTCGACCCGGCCGGCGGCACGCTGCGCCCGGATCCGGCGCTGGTCGCCGACCTGACCACCGACCGGCCGCCGGCCACCGTGCCGGGGCTGCTGGTACGTGGCCTGCTGGCCCGCGCCGCCGCCGACGCCGGCCCGATCGCCCTGGTCAGCTGCGACAACCTGCCCGCCAACGGCCGCCGGCTACGCGGACTGATCACCCAGTCCCTGGCGTACGCGGGCACGCCGCAACCGGTGGTCGACTGGGTCGGTACGCAGGTCGGCTTCCCGGGCACCATGGTCGACCGGATCGTCCCGGCCAGCACCCCGGACACCCTGGCGGCAGCCCGGCACGCGCTCGGCGTCGAGGACCTGGCCGCGGTGGCGGCCGAGCCGTACACCCAGTGGGTGATCGAGGACGACTTCCCCGGCGGGCGTCCGGCCTGGGAGCGGGCCGGCGCGGTGCTCTGCGCCGACGCCGGGCCGTGGGAGCGGTTGAAACTGCGCGCGCTCAACGGGGTGCACTCGGCCGCCGCCTACCTCGGCGCGCTCGCCGGATGCGAGACCATCGCCGACGCCCTCGCCCTGCCGCACCTGGCCAGCGTGCTGCGCCGGCTCATCGCCGAGGACGTGGCTAACAGCTTCACCCCACCCGAGGGCGTCGACGTGGTCGACTACGGCGAGCAGGTGCTGGCCCGCTTCGGCAATCCGGCGATCCGGCACCGCACCCTCCAGGTGGCGATGGACGGATCGCAGAAGCTGCCGCAGCGGATCCTGCACACCATCGCCGACCTGCGCGCCGCCGGCCGCCCGGCGCGCTGGGCCACGCTGGTCCTCGCCGCCTGGATAAGGTTCGCCCAGGGCAGCACCGACGCCGGCCGCCAACTGCCGCTGGACGACCCGCTGGCCGCCCGGATCCGGGCGGCCCTGGCCGCCGCGCCGCAGACGCCCGCCGGGGCGGTCGACGCGATCCTCGCCCTCGACGAGGTCATCCCACCCGAGATCGCCGCCGACGACCAGGTCCGCGCCGACGTGACCGCCTGGCTCACCGACCTACAGACCCACGGCGTCCCACCCACCCTGGCCAGCGCCACATGAGTGAAAGGAAGGGCCCCCTATTAACGCCTGGTGTAGAGGAAGGGCCCCTTATTAACACGCCAGACCCGCTGGGCGCGCCGGGCGCCTCGGGCACGCCGGGCGCCTCGGGCACGCCGGGCGCCTCGGGCGCGCCGAACCCGCCGGGCGCGCTGGGGGCACGCAGCGCGCGCAGCGCGTCGAGCGAGCCAAACGCCGGGAGCGAGCCAGACGCCGGGAGCGAGCCGAACGCGCGGAGCGTACCGACGGTGGCGCTGGTCGGGGCGAACGGTCACGGGCGCTGGCATCGCCGGGTGATCGGCCCGCTGCACGACGCCGGGCGGCTGCGGCTGGCCGCGCTTGTCGACACCCGGCCGATCGAGCCGGAGCCGGCCGCACCGGTACCGGCCGGCACGCGGATCTTCACCGATCATCGGGCGATGCTCGCCGAGGTCGCCCCGGACGTGGTGGTGATCTGCACTCCGCCGCACACGCACCTGCCGATCGCCCGCGACGCGGTGACCGCCGGGGCTGACCTGCTGCTGGAGAAGCCGCCGGTGCTCTCCACCACCGAACACGAGGAGCTGACCGGCCTGCTGGCCGGCACCGGCCGGGTGGCGCAGGTCGGCTTCCAGGCTCTCGGCTCGGCGGCGCTGACCGCGTTGACCGACGCCGTCGCGGCGGGCCGACTGGGTACGGTCACCGGCATCGCCACCGTCGCCGCCTGGCAGCGGCCGGACGCGTACTACGCCCGCGCTCCGTGGGCCGGGCGGCGGGTCCTCGACGGCCGCCCGGTGCTCGACGGCGCGCTGGCCAACCCGCTGGCCCACGCGGTGATGCAGTGCCTGGCGGTGGCCGGGACGGTCGCGGGCGAGCCGGTGGAGCCGGCCACCATCGAGGTGGAGCGGTACCGGGTCCGGCCGATCGAGGTCGACGACACGGCCGTGCTGCGCGTGCGGCCCCGCAACGGTCCACCGATCGTGGCCGCGGTGACGCTCGCCGGGGAGGACTTCGTCGCCGGCGAGGTGATCGTCACCGGTGACGCCGGGCGGGCCGTGCTGGAGTACCCGACCGATCGGTTGCTGCTGCCCGGCGACGACGAGCCCCGCGAGATACCGGGCCGCCGCAACCTGCTGGAGAACCTGCTGGCGCACCGGGCCGATCCCGGGGTGCCGCTGATCGCGCCGCTGGCCCGTACGGCTGCCTTCACCGCCGTGCTGACCGCCCTGCGTGCGGCACCCGAACCGACGCTGCTCGACGGCGAACTTGTCGACTCCGTCGGTGCGGGACCGCAACGGGTGCTCCGCATCCGGGGGGTCAACGCGGTGCTGCGAAAGGCCGCCGAGGATGGCGCGCTGCCCTCGGAGTGGGGCGTACCCTGGGCGGTCGGGCCGTGGCGGGTGGCACCGGCGGGATGCGGGGCATCCCGGGAGACGACGGAATAGGAGAAGCGCAAAGCCACTGCAAACAACCGGTCCATCCAGGACCGACATCAAGGCGATGACCAGCGGTTTCCCGACCCGCCCAGGTCGGGGCAATTCCGGCCGAAGTCAATTACTGCAACAAAGCTGCATATCATTAATATTGACCTAGATAAAACATTAACCGTAACCTTCGTCACAAAGGAGAAACACGACGAAGGAACGGGACGAGTCAATGCACAAACTCGCCGCGGGCGCGGCATTGATCATGCTCACCCTGACCGCTGCTCCCGCCCCGGCAGCGGCCAACTCCCCGGCCGGCAAGGGCGGCCCGGCGGTGTTGTCGCCGCTGGCCCGGCAGCTCGGTAAGCAGCAGCTACCGCCTGGCGACGGCTGGGCCGCCGCCGGGCCCGGCACCACCGGCGGCGCGGCCGCAGCCGCCGACCAAGTCCACGTGGTCACCAGCCGCGCCGAACTGGTCGCCGCGCTCGGCGGGAACAACGCCACAAACGCGACAAACGCCACCCCCAAGATCGTGTACGTCAAGGGCACGATCGACGGTTTCGAGGGCGCCGACGGTCGACTGCTCGACTGCACGGACCTGGCCGATCCCGGGTACTCGCTGGACGCGTACCTGGCCGCGTACGACCCGGCGGTGTGGGGTCGTACGGCACCCAGCGGCCCGGTCGAGGAGGCCCGGGTACGGTCGGTCACCAACCAGACCCGGCACACCCAGATCAACGTCGGCTCGAACACCACCCTCATCGGGCTGCGCGGCGCACGGCTGACCGGCCTGACTCTGATGATCGACCGGGTCTCGAACGTCATCGTCCGCAACATCACCTTCGACGACGCCCGGGACTGCTTCCCGGCCTGGTCCCCCACCGACGGCGAGACCGGCAACTGGAACTCCCAGTACGACCAGGTCTCGGTACGCCGCAGCGAGAACGTCTGGGTCGACCACAACACCTTCACCGACGGGGACAACCCGGACAGCGCCCAGCCGAGCTACTTCGGTCGCCCGTACCAGGTGCACGACGGGGCGCTGGACATCACCCACACCGCCAGCCTGGTCACCGCCTCCTGGAACCGGTTCGACGGGCGGGACAAGCTGATGCTGATCGGCTCCTCCAACACCGTCGGCCCCGACGTCGACCGGCTCAAGGTCACCCTGCACCACAACCTGTTCGACGGGTCGTTGCAGCGGCTGCCCCGGGTGCGTTTCGGCCAGGTCGACATCTACAACAACGCGTACCGGCTCGGCGGTGACGGCTACGAGTACGCCATCGGCGTCGGCGTGCAGTCCGCCGTGTACGCCGAGAACAACCACTTCACCCTCGGCGCCGGCCTGAGCGCCGCCGACCTGCTCTACGACTGGGGCGGCACCGCGATCACCACCCGGGGCAACTGGGTCAAGCCCGCGGGTGGGGCGGCGCGCCCCGTCGATCTGGTGGCCGCGTACAACGCCGTACACGACCCCGACCTGTCGCCCGACGCCGGCTGGACCCCGGCGCTGCGCCACGGCCCGGTACTGCCGGCTCCGCTGGTGCCGCTCGTGGTCGGACCGCTCGCCGGCGCCGACCGCCTGCCGCTGTAACTCGCGGCCGGCAGCCCAGCACCAACCGCGGTTAGGAAGGGGCCCCTCCTATACACCAGGCGTTAAGAAGGGCCCCTTCCTTTCACCAACACCACCACACCACACCACCACTCAAGGACGAGGTGAGACGAGGATGAAACGAACAGTCACGCTACGGCTCCTGGCGGCACTCGCCACGGCAGGAGTGGGGGCGGCGGTCTTCGTGACCGTCACCGGCCCCCAGGCGTCGGCAGCCGTCGGCAGCGCCACCGGCTTCGCGGCCAGCAACGGCGGCACCACCGGCGGTGCCGGCGGACAGACCGTACGCGCCACCACGGGTACCCAGATCCACGCGGCCCTCTGCAACCGGGCCAGCAGCAGCACCCCGATCACCATCCAGGTCGAGGGCACCATCAACCACGGCAACACCACAAAGGTGTCCGGTTCGAGCTGCAACACCGCCGCCGACGTGATCGAGCTGAAGCAGATCAGCAACGTCACGATCCTCGGGGTCGGTAACGGGGCGGTCTTCGACCAGATCGGCATCCACATCCGCGAGGCCAGGAACATCATCATCCAGAACGTGACCGTCCGGAACGTCAAGAAGTCCGGCTCCCCCACCTCCAACGGCGGCGACGCCATCGGGATGGAGTCCGGCGTCCGCAACGTCTGGGTCGACCACGTCACCCTGGAGGCCTCCGGCGGCGAGTCGGAGGGCTTCGACGGCCTCTTCGACATGAAGAACGACACCCAGTACGTGACGCTGTCCTACAGCATCATGCGTAACTCCGGTCGCGGCGGCCTGATCGGCTCCAGCGAGAGCGACCGCTCGAACGGCTTCATCACGTACCACCACAACCTGTTCGAGAACCTCGACTCCCGCGTGCCGTTGCTGCGGGGCGGTGTCGCGCACATCTACAACAACCACTACGTCAACATCCGGGAATCCGGCATCAACTCCCGCGCCGGTGGCCGGGCCAAGGTGGACAACAACTACTTCCGCAACTCCAAGGACGTGCTGGGCACCTTCTACACCAGCGAGGCCGGCTACTGGCAGGTCAGTGGCAACACCTTCGACAACGTGACCTGGTCGAGCCGCAGCGGCGACAACAACCCCGCCGGCCCCAACCCGACCTCCAACACGACCGTCAGCGTCCCGTACTCCTACCGCCTCGACGCGGCCAGCTGCGTACCGAACGTCGTCAGCCAGACCGCCGGCGCCAACAAGGGCATCCGGACCTCGGACGGCAGCTGCACGCCGACCAACCCGACGACCGGCCCGACCACTCCCCCGCCCGGACCGACGAGCAGCCCCACCCCGGGCCCGACCTCGCCGCCGAGCGGGACCAACCTGAGCATCGGTGCCGGCTCCGACGGCTCCAGCAAGGCCAGCGGGACCAGCTACGGCGACGTGCGGGACGGCAACATGAGCACCGCCTGGTCGCCCTCGGGCGCAACCGGACAGATCTCCATCAAGTGGGACGCCGCCACCCGGGTCTCCAAGGTCAACATCCGTGAGGCATCCGGCGCCGTCGGCAACATCCGGTCCTGGCGGCTGATCAACCACGACACCGGCGCCGTGCTCGCCACCGGCAGCACCGCCGGCGTGATCAGCTTCAGCGCGACCTCGCTCCGCAAGATCACCTTCGACATCACCAGCTCGTCCGGCACCCCCCGGGTCGCCGAGTTCGAGACCTACGCCAGCTAGCAGCCACGTCAGCTGGGGGCCGTCGATCCCGACGGTCCCCAGCGCGCTGTCCGGGGGGCGCCGGCCGTCGGCGCGTACGGCAGAATCTGCGGGCGATGCACGCGGCGGCCATCCTCACCGCGCTCGCCGACCTGGCTCCGGCCGGTGCCGAGCGGGTCTTCGACGT
The DNA here is from genome assembly GCF_059553435.1 of Micromonospora sp. PRAS1. Classification (NCBI taxonomy): domain Bacteria; kingdom Bacillati; phylum Actinomycetota; class Actinomycetes; order Micromonosporales; family Micromonosporaceae; genus Micromonospora; species Micromonospora sp. PRAS1. The sequence continues at coordinate 145,636 of NZ_JCANNB010000008.1, read as the reverse complement.
GTCCGGGGCCGGCCGACCGCTGGTCTGGCTACCGGAGCCGCACCGGGGTCCGCGCGGTGCCCGGCTGGACCGGTTGGCCGCGCTGGACGCGCTGCACCGCGAGGAGCGTCTGCTCCGCCGCGGCCTGGCCATCCTGGTCGGCGGGGCGGACGTGGACGGCGTACGACGGCGGGTGCGGCTACCGCTGCTCGCCCAGCCGGTACGCCTGGAGCGCGGCCGGCGCGGCTACCGGGTGGTCCCCGCCGGTGACCTCGAACTGACCCCGCTGATCGCGGACCGGGACCTCGCCGCCCGGCTGGAGGCCGCCCCCGGGCTCGCCGGGCCCGGCTGGCTGACCGCGCCCGGCACCACGGCATGGATCACCACGGCGGCCCAGGCGGCCGGGCTGAAGGTGGACGGGGTGGTCCCGCGGCCACCACGCAGCATCGACGACGAGAGCCTGATCGGGGTCGCCGCGGCAGCGCTCTTCGTGACCCGCGACGTGTTCGCCGGCCGCCTGCGGGACACCCTGCTGAACTGGGCGGGCCGTCCCGGGCTGGCGGACACGGCGCTGAGCCGGCTCTACCTCGGTACGCCGCAGCCGTCCGACGGCACCGGTGACGAGGCGGACGAAGTGCTCTCGCCGCTGCCCCTCAACGTCGCCCAACGGGACGTGGTCCGGCGTAGCCGCACCGAGTCCGTGGTGGTGGTCTCCGGCGCGCCCGGCAACGGCAAGAGCCACGCCCTGGTCGCCGCCGCGCTGGACACCGTCGACCGGGGCGGATCGGTACTGGTGGCGACGCAGTCCGTACCCGCCGCGGAGGTGCTGGGCGCACTGTTGCGCCGCCAGCCCGGCCCCACCCCGGTGCTCTTCGGCGACGCCGAGCGACGGGAAACGGTCGCCGCCGAACTCGCGGGGGGATCCGCCGCCGGGGTGGACGCCGCGCAGCTGCGCGCGGACGCCACCGCCGTGGCGACCGCCCGGGACCGGGTCGCGGCGGCCCGAGCCGGCATCGCCGCCGCCCTGGACCAGGAACGACACGCCGCCGCGCTGCCCGACTGGCAGCCGCTGCTGCCCGCGCTGCGCCACGATGCACCGCGGCTCTTCGAACCGGACGCCGACCTTGCCGCGATCCGGCACGCGCTCGACGACACCGACCGGGACAGCGGGGCCACCGGCCGGGGCGAGGCCGGCTGGTGGCGGCGGCTGCGACGGTCGTACGCCCTGCGGCGGCTGCGGCGGTTGACCGGTGCCGCCCCCGGCGTGCCCCTGGACCGGTTGCGGGCGGCGGTGCAGGCCGCCGAGGCCGTGCGGGCGTCCGCCGGACCACCCGCGCTCGACGGCACGGAGCTGGCCGCCGCCTGGCGGGCGCTGGCCGAGGCGGACGCCGCGCTCGCCGAAGCGGTCGGCACGGCACTGCGGCACCAGGCCACCAGCGCGCGACGCTGGACCGCGGCCGCCCGGCGCGCCGCCAGCGGACTCGGCACCGCGCTACGGGCCGGCCGGAACCGGCGCCGGGAACTACTCGCCGGGCTGGACGCCGACGCCCTGGTGCGGGCGCTGCCGCTCTGGGTGGGCACGGTGGCCGACGTCGAGGACCTGCTGCCCCCGGTGGCCGGCATGTTCGACCTGGTGGTGCTCGACGAAGCGGCGCACGTCGACCAGCTGCGCGCCGCCCCGGTGCTGGCCCGGGCCCGCCGTACGCTGATCGCCGGCGACCCTCGGCAGCTGCGGTTCGTCTCCTTCGTCTCCGACGTGGACGTGACCGCCACGCTGCACCGGCACGGCCTGGAACGGTTCGCGGACCGGCTCGACGTGCGGCGTGCCAGCGCCTTCGACCTGGCGGCCGGCGCCGCACCGGTGACCTGGCTCAGTGAGCACCACCGTTCGGCGCCGCACCTGATCGGCTTCTCCGCCGAACGGTTCTACGGCGGCAAACTCGAACTGGTCACCCGGCACCCGCGCAACGAGCGGACCGACGCCATCGACGTGCTGACGGTCCCCGCAGCGCAGGTGACGGAGGGCGTCAACCAGGCCGAGGTGGACGCCATAATCGACCTGGTCCGCAGGCTGGCGACCCGACCACCCGCGGGCGGGATCGCGGTGATCAGCCCGTTCCGGGCCCAGGCCGACGCGATCGAGGCGGCGCTGCTGTCCGCGTACGACGTCGAGGAAATCGAACGGCTCGGCTTACGCTCCGGCACCGTCCACGCCTTCCAGGGCAGCGAGGCGGACGTGGTGATCGCCTCCCTCGGGCTGGTCGACGACGACCCACCCTCGCGGCACCGGTTCCTGGCCGAACCGAACCTGTTCAACGTCCTGGTCACCCGGGCCAGGAACCATCTCACCCTGGTCACGTCGCTACGCTCACCCGAGGGCATCGTCGGCGACTACCTCCGGTACGCCGAACGGCCACCGGCGGCACCGTCGGGCTCGGGTAATCTCGCGCCGGCCCCGTGGACCCGGGCCCTCGCCGTCGAACTCGACCGAATCGGGCTGCCGGTCCGGTCCGATTACCCGGTCGGCCGCTGGCGGATAGACCTCTGCGTCGGCGACGACGCGGAAGCGGTAGGCGTGTTCTGCGGGGTACATCCGGACGGCGTGGCCGCCCACATCGAACGCCACCGTACGCTCATCCGCGCCGGCTGGCACCTACACGACGTCTTCGCCAGCCACTGGACCGACGACCCCATCCGAGCCGCCCTCGACCTCACCACCCGCATCGGCACCGGGCTGACCCCCGAACTCAGATGCGCGGGTGTGCGTCCTCGATTCGATCGGCCTTGACGTACGCCAGGAATTCGGCCTGATCCGGCGCGGACAAGGCGGCGAACGCGGAGTAGGCGACGGCGCGCGCGTGCGACGTTTCCGCTGCCAGCAGCCCGATGATGGCGGCCCAGGCGAGCGAGACCGAGTGGAACACGCGGTCTCCGCGCAGCGCGGTGAGCCTGCTCAACTCCCCCAGCTTGCTCGCCGCGTCGTCGTCCGCCCTGGCTCGGTCGATCAGTTCAAAAACGGCCTTGCCCCGGTACGGACCACCGCTGCTGGCCAACTCCGCCAGCTCGTCATTGCGCATCTGCCGCACCGGCGGCGGCGTGATGTTCGGCGGCTGGGGCAGGCTCATGGGGGATCTTCTCCAAAGATCTTGGCGTACTCTTCGCGGATCAACCGGTGCAGCTGCTCGACGGAGTCCTGGTCACCGATGGACTCGGCATGTCTAATCTCCTGTTGGTAAGCGCGCACCTCGTTCTCGTAGCGCAGCACGGGGTCTTCGAACCAGCCTCTCATCCCGACCCAGCCCGCAGCCTGATCCTCTCGGAGATGCTGCATCTCGTGCAGCAGCGCACCGTACGAAGCATCCGGGTCGAGGATCAGGTGACCCGGCTGACCCGGCGACGGGCTCGGCCCGTACGCGAGCCCGCCCTCACGGAAGGTGATCTCGACACCCAACTCGCGGGCCTCTTGAATGGCCGCCTGCCACTGTTCCGGATGAGTGTCGCGCGCGGCACCCCACTTCCGGAGCGGATCGGCATCGGAGTGCAGCAGGTGTGTGTCGCGGGTAGGCGCTGGCGGCGGTGCCGAGCCACGGCCGGCGAGGCGGCGGAGGACGGTTTGCAACTCCGCGACGAGTTCGCCTAGGCGGCGCAGGATCGGTGCCAGCCGCCGCAGGCTGCTGATTAGTCCGTGCAGCAGCCGGGTGATGCGGGCCACCCACTTGGCAGCCAGGGTGGTCACCTGGGTGATCACCCAGGGAGTTGCCACCCCCAGCGTGACGCCGGCTTCGGCGAGCCACACCCACAGGCGTACGGACAAGACGGAGACGAACTCGGCGATGAGGTCGCGAACGAGTTCGCGAACCATGGCGACGAGCAGGCCAGCGCCAGCGGCGATCTCGGACATGGCGTTGCTCGCTCGGGCGAGGGCGTCCAGTACGGCCTGGTGCTCCTGGCTGTGCCGTCGATAGGCGCCCGAAGCCGAGCCCGTCCAGCCGGCGATCTGCACGCTCACCGCATCGCCGAGCGCGACGCGCGACTCCCCCATCGCGCCGGTGACGTTTCGCCAGGTCTGGGCATACGCGGCGATCTGATCGGGATCGCCAGCCAGCTCGTCGAGCGCATCGGAAAGCGGTTTGACGTGCTCGATCAGCCAACCGACGCCCCAGGCGACCAGCTGACCCAGCGGGTCGGTGACGAAGGCCAGAGCGTCCATGGAGACGGCGAATCCGCCGATCGTCGTGTCGATCCATCCGCCCCCGGCGAAGCTTGCCAGGAGGCCGTCGATGTCCTCAGCGATGTAGATGCCGCTGAGTGCGGTGGTGCTGTCCTGGCGAGGTGCGATAAGCGGATTGGCCGGCTGACTCATCGACCGGCACCGGGACCGGGACCGAAGCGAGCCGCCACACCATGGTCGCCGCTCTCGTACCGGTTCGCGGTGGCGCGTAGGTGATCGGCCGTACGCTGCAGCGCGTCGGTGGCTTCGTCCAATGCGTTGACGGTGGCCTGCTGCACCGGGTCCAGCAGGCTCGGGATGAGCTGGCAGAGCCGACCGTACGCGTGTCGACCCAACTGCACCGATCCGGCTGCCCGGCGGCACTGGTCGACCATTTCGGCTACCTCGTCGACACTCCCGGCATGCTGGCGCAGCACCTGGCTGTCAACGTCAAAGCCGGTTTCACCAGCCATCGCGATGCCGTCGCGAGTCGCTGCGATCCTCTTCGCGGTCGTCCGCCACCTCGGGAAAACGCTCGGCGTAGCCCATCACCACCGCGCGGGCGGTCTCCGAGTCGGCGCCGACGGTCTGCGCGGCGATCTCGGCCACCACATCGGCAAGGCGACCCTGCGCCCGGCGCATCGTCGCCATGATCTCCGCCGCGACTCTCGCCTCGGGCCAGCCCGACAACCGATCGTCAAGCCGCAGCTCGGTGACAATGCCCGAACCCGCCACCGTTACCTGCACCGCCCCGCCAGCGCCGGTGGCCGAGACCGACAGCTCAGCGACCCGCTGCGACATCGCCTGCGCTTGGGCCGCCCGCTCCGACATGGATGCTGCCCAGGCATGAGTCCATTCCTCGGCCGAGTTCGTCGCCCCGTCGAACGATGCATCCATCACAGCCGTCCCCCCATGACGCGCCACAATATCGACAGACACCGCTCGAACCTAGACTTGTGTCGCATCTCAGTCGAGGCATAGCCCGCCCGCTGCTCCGCACCGAGCAGATCGCGCCGCAGAAGGTCCATCACAGGCCCTGGGCTCAGCAACTCACCCCGCCCCGCTCACCGCCGACCGCCGTCAAGCACTGCCCGACCTGAACATCCTCACCAACCGCATCGGCCTCGCTCTGAGCGTCAGCGCGGCAGTGCTCCCATAGGCGGCACTCCAGTCCATGCCCACATCGCCAGTACGCTGCGGTCGACCAGAGTGATGCTGAGTTGGCGGGCCAACTGGACGCCGTCGCCCGTAGTAAAGAAACCATTGGTCACGATCATGCAGATCTCCCCCCGGTGGATCTCCCGGCAGGTGCCAGCGAAGCGCTGAATTGCGGCACTGCCCACCCGGTTGTTTAGGCTGTGCCGCTTGCACTGCACCACCACCCGCCGCCCGTCGGGCGCAAGCGCCGTGAGGTCCGCGCCCCGATCACCAGGGCCGCCGCAGACCCGCACATCCCGGAAACCCGAGGCGGCGAGAATCCGGGCAAACCACTGCTCGAACTCCGCTCCGCTCATCGCATCGGTCACCGCGATCAACCGGTCCCGCTCGGCCTGTTCGGCTCGCGCGCGGGCCCGCTGCTTCGACACTGTGACCAGCACCCCGGCCCCCGCTACGAACATGAGGAGGAGCAGGAACACCGACCAGCCCGGATGCCGTCGGACAAAGTCGACGACGATAGCGACCAGCACCAGGGTCGGCACGCCCCACAGCAGATAGCTCCCGCCAGCTCCCGAACTCCCGGAACTGAAGGACCGGCGGACGACCGACCTTCGGCGAGTAGCACCCGTACGTCGCCGACGATAATGCCCCCGGACGCGTGCGCCGTTTTTCCGGACATGGGATTTGACATACGGCATGAGACGCTCCCGAGTCGAGGGTCCCCCAGCATCACCTAGACGCCCGACACGTTCCACGCTCGACCGACGATACCGTCAGCTTTCCGACAGCAGACGCCGCAAGTGTCGCCGCTACCCGCATTGTCGGCCGATGGCCACCAGGATTGCTGGGTCGCTGCCTACGGACAGGCGGCGCGAAGGAGTTCGAGGACCTTAGGGAAGACATCAGTCACCTGGTGCACAACTCAGGCGGCGACTCGGACGACGGCTTCGACTTCGTCAATGGTCAGACCGTACTCGTCGGCAACGACTTCAGAGGGTTCACCAGCACGCCACATCCCCACAACCGCTTCGACCGGGACCTTGGTGCGTGCGACGACGGGAGCGCCCCAACCGAACCGTGGATCGATGACCACCTGGGCGGTGTCCGGGTACTGACGCAGCCGCAGGCGGGCTGGGTAGGCGTCGGAGGGATCCCAGACGATGTACCGCAGGTAATCGGCGATCACTTCACGGATCGGCATTTGATGGTCGCCTGTCTGAGCCAGTTCATCGGTGTCCATGTAGTGGACGAAGACGTCGATGCCGTCCGTCGCGATCCGTCGATCCGCCAAGCCATAAGGGTTGCCGAAGATGTTACGGATCTCGGCGGCCACGTCGCGGATCCTGTCCTTTCCGAGTTTCAGATCGCGCAGGGACCGCAGGACGTACGCCTCGATGACAGCAACGAACGGCACAGACGGCCATCCCCGCTTTGCCGGTGGCACGCTGTGCACCAGTGGCTCCCCTGCCGCCTTCTCGGCAAGCCAGGCGTACATGGTGCGGCGGGATATGCCCAGATAGCGAGCGGTGTCAGCTGGAGTAAGCAGCGCATCATGAACCTTGTCGATCACTACTGCGCCCTTCTCGCGCTGACCACTCCTGGCATCGCACTGCGCCCAGCAAGACCTTTCGTGGTGCCTACAGGAGCTTGTGTTTACGCGCGAAGGTCGGGAACTCGCCACCGGAACAGGGAAGACGGGCTCCCGTCGCCCGCAGGGCTGAGCCAATCCGCGCAACCCATTTGGTGAAACACCGGATTTCATCGAGCGTGTCCAGTTGGGCGATGTGCAGCCAACCGGTCTCGGAGGCGGCGGCTATCTCAGGGTGAGCCGGTGACCCTGCCCGCAGTTCCTCGAGGACCACGTGGGTCGTCCAACAGTCAGCGTCGAGCAGCAGATCCCGCAGGACGTCCAGCCGTTCCGCGAGGGTGAAGTGACTGAGGACCATCGTGTCGAGCACCAGGACGGATGCCGTCTGCATCGGCAGGCTCACGGCGCGATCTCCAGGTCGTCCTCCGGTAGGTCCGCCTCGGTGATTTGGCCATGCATCAACTCCACCGCTCGGCCGCTGGTGATCCGGCGAGTCCGCCAAGCTTCCATCACGGCGTGTGCATACGCTGGCGGCACCCGCACCGATGCGAGGTCCGGTTGCGGTGCCCAGCCGAGCGCCTCCATGAACTCCGCGTGGGTGGGCCGGACCTGGCTCCAGGATCTGCGGCTCGACGCATCGATCACCCCGGCCTGCTCGGCCTGCCGCAGGGCCAACAACCAGGAGGTACGGTATCGAGCCGCATAGCCGATGATGCGCTCACGAGTTGTCGATTCATCTGCGCGGGCGAGGGCAATCGCCTGCACGGGTAGCAGCAGTTCCGCCGCGAATGCGTCGATCGCTGCTTCCCGTTCCGCCCGCGAGGCACTCACGCCGAGATCGGCGGAGTATTCGTCACCGACGATCAGGTGGCCTAGTTCGTGTGCTGCGGTGGCCCGGCGGCGTCCGGGATCTCCCGTGGTGCTCACCACCGCAACGGCCAGATCTCCATCGACAAGAGATGCGCCGTCGCCTGGCAGATCGGTGGCCAGGACCCACTGGCCGGCACGTTCACAGACGTCCACGATGCTGGCGATCGGTTCGTCACCGAACCCGAACCGCTGCCGCAACCAACGCGCGGCCTGACGGGCATCGTCCTCGGACGCCACGGCCTGCGGATAGCGGAGCACCGGACGGGCGCGTAGCACACCGAGTTCCCGCAGCTGTTGCACATTACGCAGCCACTCGACCAGAGCGATCTCCAGACGCTCCGATGCCCGGGTCGCCTCGGTGTCGGTCTCCTCGGTCAAGGGTGCCGCGCGCCGCGACAGCACTGCCGGCCGCGGTCTGACCAGGTACTCCATCGACACCTTGAGCGCACGGGACAGCCGGGACAGTTCCAAGCCGTCCAGTCGACGGGTACCCGCCTCGACCTTGGCCAGCATGGTGCGGTCGAGGTCGATCATCGCGGCGAGATCCTGCTGCGAGAGCCCCAACGACAGGCGGGCCTGTCGCACCTGCTCGCCAACGAGAGGCCACTCCAAGGCATCACCCATGGTGCGATAATCGCACACTTGCACACGGCTATTGGCGCATGCGCAAATCGCCATGGGCAGATCAGGGTTCGCGCATCCAAAGCTTGGGATCGTTCACGTAGACACCCTTGCCCTGCTGCCGCCGGATCACCCGCAGCGCTTCGAGGCGGACATAGGCGAGCTGCACGGTGCCATAGCTGACGCCGTAGTCGGAGCGCACCTGCGCGGTCGGCGGTAGCCGGTCACCCGGCTTGAGTCGCCCCGACCTGACGTCGGCGATCACGTCCTCCGCGATGCGGAGATATTCGGCTGATTCGGGCATGTCGCTCCTCGCGTGGCAACCCGAATTCGATCACAACTCAAATGCCTGCACAATGTTCTTTGACTTCCCTATGTTCACTAGTTAGGTTGGTCCTGAGCCGCTTCTCGCGTGGCAACGAGTTCGGCTCACTTCCCTGGTCGGGGCGGGTGTGGGTGCCCGTCCCGACCGATTGGACTGCTCTGTCGTCGTACCGCTGATTGGAGCTGCGGCGGCAGAGCCGGGCGGGCCGTGCGGACGCCGGCCACGCACGGCCCGCCCTTCCATCAGCGAGCCTTCGCTCCCGGCTGCACCGGAAAGGATCGACGTGGCCCAGGTGTACCGAGGTGGCCACCTCTTTGGGGCCGGCCACCCGGCCCGGCTGACCCCGCACGAGGCGCGGACCCGCGCGTTCACGCCGCGTCGGCGCGGCGTCGACCCCCATGAGGTACGCCAGTTCCAGGCGCTGGTCGCCGACGAACTGGCCGATCTGCACGAGCAGGTTCGGCAGCTTGCCGAGGAGAAGGAGCGACTCAAGCGGACGTTGCGCGACTGGCAGAGCATGCACGCCCGCAAATGCCGCCCACCGAACTCCGGCCACTGGTGACCGCACGCCCCTCCCCCGGCGACCTGCTGATTGTCGACGGTCGCGCGTCGGTGCAGTTCGCCGGGGAGCGTGCCCTCACGTTCCGCGTGGTTTCGGTCTCCGACCGGCCGACCTACCACGGCTGGATCTGGCTCACCGGCTACGTCGTCAACCACCGAGGCGAGGCGACCGCCAAACGCGAAATCTACGTCCAACTCGCCGGTCTCCGCAGTGTGGCACAGGCGCCATCGCGCCAGGTGACTCGGCGCGGTGGAACTGGTGAGCCGCGCGCAGCGTCGGCACAACCGCCCCGGGCAGGTACGGCGCGGACGTCAGCCACCGCCAATGGTCGGTGAGCTCAGCCGTACATGGTGCGTCGGTGGGCAAGGATGGCAAGGGTTTCCCGGCGTACCTCGTCGGGTTCGTGCACGAGGCGGCGGTGGGTGAAGCGGACCACGAGGATGCCGACGGTCGCCAGTAGCGCGTCCCGACGCAGATCGATCTCCCGCTCGCGTTGGTTGCCGTGGGTGGTGGCGCCATCGAGTTCGATGTTGACCCGTTCGCGCTCGGCGAAGAGATCGAGGTACATGGTGCGCGGTCCGACGCGTACCCGTGCCTGGCGGCGGAAGTCGGGCATCCCGGGGCCGGTGAAGACCTGCTCGTGGCCCCAGATCTCCAGCGGGCTGCGGCAGCCCTCGGCGAGCCGGGTGAGCAGCGTACGGAGGGCTGCTCGACCGGTCAGCCTCGGCGCGCTTTGCAACGCCCCGCTCAGCCGCTCTGGGGTCGTCATGTGGTCGTTGACCGCCCGGATGACCGGCGCTCGCCGCTCGTCGGGTGGAAGCAGTGGCCACGAGTCGACCAGGGCCTGCTCGATGCGGGCGACCGGGAGCCCTCGCCGCGCCACCACCTGTGGCGGCTCGGAAACGAAGCCCAGGCGTCGGTGCACGACGACCCCGGGCCGGCTGCGCAGGCCCGCGTCGGCTGGTGCAATCAGATGCAGCAGTTGACCGGGTACCTGCCGATACAGTCCCCACACGTCGAGGGCGCTGAGGTGGCTCAGCGCGGCGCATCCCGCAGCCCAGGCACAGGCGGCCCGGTGCCCCATGGCAGGGTCGAGCCGGCTGATGGCGGGTAGGTCGCCCCGTCGGCCGTCCAGCAGGTGCGCCGCCACGAGCACCCCGGGCAGTACGCGTACGAGGTCGCCGTTGCCGCACGCCCGATGCAACCTCCACTTCGGCACGACCTGCTCAGCGACTTCCTGGATCACCAGCCCGCCGCCGCGTTCCACCAGTTCCCGAAGCACCGGATTCACGCCGTCGACCGTGTCGCCTCACCCCACCGCCCCGCAACCACCCTCACCCCAACCTGTGGACACCCGCCCCACTGTGGAAAACCCCCACCAATCCCCGCCATCTGCTATGGCGAGCCCTGATCGCTGACGGTTTGGCTACACATCTCTCGGCGTGTCGAGTCGCCCCGACGTCAACGATCATGAGAGGCGGGGCGAGGCGGCGGTGGGGGGCGGGATCGGGTATAAGGGGCGGGTGGAGTTGCCGCCTTATCTGGCCAGCATGCCGATGCACGCGATCACCGAGATGTACGGGGAGGTCGGGCTGCGCGAGCGGTTCCGGCTGGAGAGCGAGGTGTTCGACGCAGAGGGCCGGCGTCGGCTGGGCGAGGCGTTGGAGTTGGCCGCCAGGCTGCACCACGCCGACCGACGATCCCGCGAGCCGTACCTGAACCACCTGCTCCGGGTGGCGATCCGGATGATCCACTACTACGAGGTACGCGACGTGGACGTGATCGTCGCCGGGCTGCTGCACGACGCCGTGGAGGACCACCCCGTTGAGTTGGCGGGCGGGAGCGCAGCGGGCGGCATTGCCGAGGGCGGGAGCGATCCGAGCGCGGCGGCGTTGGCGGTGCTCGGCGAGCGGTTCGGGGCGCGGGTGGCGCGGCTGGTGGCGGCGGTGACCAACCCGCCGTGGGATCCCGGACGCGACCGAAACGAGCAGTACTGCGAGCATCTCGCGGTCAGCCTCGACCGGGAACCTTGGGCGCGGGTCATCAAGGTCTCCGACTTCACCGACAACGGAGTCGGCGTGATCCACTCGGTCGGGCCGAAGGTCGAGTCGTCGGCGCGCAAGTACCGGCCGCTGGTGCCGCTCTTCCGGGACCTGGTCACCCGGCCGGACACTCCGCTCTCCGCGCCGGTGCGGCAGCACATCCTCGACCAGCTCGACCTGGCCGAGGAGCGCTTCAGCGCGATTCTCGACCAGCCTGCCCAGCGCGCCTGAGCTGGTTTGGCAGCTCAGGCGACCGTTGAGCTGCCGCCCTGGCTCTGCCAGGTCAGGCGACCCTTGAGGTGCCGCCCGGCCTCGCCAGGTCAGGCGTCCGCTGTGGTGCTGCTCGGTGCGGTGGTCTTCTGGTAGAGGCGGCTCTCCAGCAGGCTGGCCTGGGCGACCGAGCCGCCGCCGACGCCGAGACCGCTGCGGGCGGCATGGTAGAAGTTGTCCCGCGCCTCGTTGGCCCGGTGCAGCAGGTCGGGCAGTTCCTGTTCGGACGGCATACCTCGGGCGAGGCGTTCGATCGCCCAGACCGCGTCGCGCCACGCCCGTGCCGCGGTCACCGTAGGTCCGTCACCGAGCAGCAGTACGTCCTCCCAGGCGATCGTGTGCCGGAAGGCGGCCTCGGTCAGCGCGGCGTTCTCCTGTTCCCGGTCGAGGTAGCCGCCGATCATCCGGCTGGCGATGGTGTGTACCTCCTTGAGCGCCCGGGCGAATTCGGCGTACGCGTCGAGCCGGCGCTCGTCCCAGCGCACCGTCTGGCTGCGACGCCAGCGTGACCGGTCGGTGAGCGAGGTGGCGACGATCGTGCCGATGGTGCCGATCAGCACACCGAGCAGGGCAGGCAACTGTGCGACGAGGCTCCCCATGGCGTCAGCCTGCCAGTCACCGGCAACGGCCGACATCCGGGGCGGACAGCGACGGCGGGGCGGGACACCGGTCCCGCCCCGCCGTTGCGCCACCTCAGGAGGTGAACTTCTCCAGGGCGAGTTCGATGGCGGCGGTGTCCGGCTGGGCGTACGCCTTCATGGTCTCCTTGTTGTAGGAGATGAAGCTCGGGCAACGGACGGCCGGGGCGTTGATCCGTCCACCTTCGCCGATCTTCTCACCGGTCTTCGCGGCGTAGAAGGTGAGCGTGTAGCGCGAGGAGACGTAGTCGACGGTGACCTTCTTGTCGTCCCGGTCCGTGTACTCGCACTTGCGCGCCTCGCCCTCGCTGCCCTGCTCGAAGGCGAGGCAGCCGACGACGGAGACCGAAGCCCAGTCCGAGGTCCGCGCGTGGTACGGCTTGTCGAAGCCGACCGACTTGCTCAGCCAGGAATCCGGGCGCTCCGGCGAGTTGGCGAAGGTGTACACCTTGGCGCCCTTGGCCGCGGTGTACGGCGCGGCGTTCAGGATCGGGCTGCCCTCGCAGACCGACGACATGTCGCTGGAGTTGCGGGCGGTGACCGCGTTGTTGTTCTGCGGCTGCTCCTCCGGTGACGGCGGGGCTGCGGGAGACTGGCTCGCGTTGGGCGAGCTGGTCCCGCCGGTGGCGACCGTCGGCTCGTCGTCGTCGTCGGAGAGGGCGAAGAAGCCGATCACCCCACCGCAGGCGACCAGCACCGCCATGACCACGGCGCCGACGCCCACGCCGATCCAGAGCCCCTTCTTCGAGGAGCTCTGCGGCGGGACGCCGTACGACGGCGGCGGGACCGGTGCGCCGAACTGGGGCGGGTATCCCGGCTGACCGGGTTGACCGGGCTGACCGATCGGGGAACCGGGAGGCAGAGGGTGGCCGACCGGGGAGCCGGGCGGGACCGGCTGACCGACGGGAGAACCGGGCGGGGTGCCCCAGGCGGCGTTCGGATCCGGCTGCCCTCCGTACGGAGGGTAACTGTCACTCATGTGTGGCCCTTGTCGAAGTCGAGCGGTTCACTTGCACAAGATCAGAGCCAGGGTAATGAGCGAGGCAAATCGAGACGGCGACTCCCCTCGGTCGCGTTCCGCAGCGTGGACACGGATCGTGACGAAGCCGGATCATCCCGACCTCGCTTCGGGCACCGCCGCCGGGCCTGGTTTCGCGCCGCCGCCGGGCCTCGTCTCGCACCGCCGCCGGGCCTGGTTTCGCGCCGCCGCCGGGCCTCGTCTCGCACCGCCGCCGGGCCTGGTTTCGCGCCGCCGCCGGGCCTCGTCTCGCACCGCCGCCGGGCCTGGTTTCGCGCCGCCGCTGCCGGGCGTCCGGTGTGGCCGTGCGACACAGCGGGTATCTGACCGGGAAGCGGCGAGGAGGAGGACGAGATGACCGATCCCAGGTACACGCCGATCGCGGTCACCCCGGCCGGCAGGCTGGTCGACGACGCCGGCGACCCGGACGGCGGTGCGGTGGTCGGCGCGGACGACGCGGCGGCCGACGCCGCCCGGGCCGGTGCCGACGTCGATCTCAGTGGTGCGCGGCGGGACGTCGACCCGACCCCGGTCGGGGCCGCCGACGCCGAGGCCGACCGGCGACGCGCGGCCGGCGAGGCGTGACGGCACCCCTCGCAGTGCGAGGCGGGCAGGACGCCCCGGGACCTCGTTCCCGGGGCGTCACATTTCTCGACACTTTGATACATGGAAATATTGCGTGACTGTTTCGCGGCATCGTAGGCTGCCGTGGGAGCGCTCCCGGCCACCGTCCGACGGCATGGGAGCTGCCGTACCCACCACCACGACCAGATTGCGACGGTCCACCATGAAGCATCCCCCGCGCCGCACCCGCCGCCTGCTGGTCGCGGCCGGTGCCGTCGGTGCGCTGACCCTCGGCGCGCTGGCGGCCCTTCCTACCACCAGCGCGATGGCCGCGACCGGCTGCTCCGTGACCTACACGACGAACAGCTGGTCCGGCGGCTTCACCGCGAGCGTGACGATCACCAACCTCGGCGACGCGGTAAACGGTTGGACGCTCGGGTTCACCTTCCCTGACAGCGGCCAGCGCGTCACCCAGGGCTGGTCGGCGACGTGGAGCCAGAGCGGCAACGCCGTCACCGCCCGGAGCGAGAGCTGGAACGGCTCGCTGGCGACCGGCGCCCGCACCAACATCGGCTTCAACGGCACCTTCACCGGCGCCAACCCGGCCCCGACCTCGTTCACCCTCAACGGCACGGTCTGCACCGGCTCGACGGGCCCCACCACGCCGGCACCGACCACTCCCCCGCCGCCCACGACTGCGCCGCCGACGACTCCGCCGCCTGTCGGGCAGACTCCGGTGGCCATCAACGGCCAGCTGCGGGTCTGCGGGGTCAACCTCTGCAACCAGTACGGGCGGCCGATCCAGTTGCGCGGCATGAGCACGCACGGCATCCAGTGGTTCGGTAACTGCTACAACCCCGCCTCGCTCGACGCCCTCGCCATTGACTGGCGCGCGGATCTGTTCCGGATCGCCATGTACGTGCAGGAGGACGGCTACGAGACCGACCCCGCCGGCTTCACCAACCGGGTGAACAACCTAGTCGAGGAGGCCACCCGGCGCGGCATGTACGCGATGATCGACTTCCACCTGCTCACCCCGGGTGACCCGATGTTCAACCTGGAGCGGGCCAAGACCTTCTTCGCCGCCGTCTCCGCCCGGCACGCCGCGAAGAACAACGTGATCTACGAGATCGCCAACGAACCGAACGGGGTGAGCTGGTCCACCATCAAGAACTACGCCGACCAGGTCATCCCGGTGATCCGGGCCAACGACCCGGACGCGGTGGTGATCGTGGGCACCCGGGCCTGGTCCTCGCTGGGCGTCTCGGAGGGCGGCAACCACACCGAGATCGTCAACAACCCGGTGAGCGCCAGCAACGTCATGTACGCGTTCCACTTCTACGCCGCGTCGCACCGGGACAACTACCGGGCCGAGGTGGAGCGGGCGGCGGCCCGGCTGCCGCTCTTCGTCACCGAGTTCGGCACGGTCGACTACACCGGTGACGGTGCCGCCGACCTGGCCAGCAGCACCCAGTGGCTGGACCTGCTGGACCGGTTGAAGATCGGCTACGCGAACTGGACCTTCTCCGACAAGGCCGAGGGCAGCGCCGCGCTGCGGCCCGGCACCTGCAACGGCAGCAACTACACCGGCACCTCGATGCTCACCACCTCCGGTGCCTTCATGCGGGACCGCATCCGTACCCCGGACAACTTCCCGACCAGCTGAGCCTGTACCACCACCACACGGCGGCCCCGGCGTTGCACCGCGCCGGGGCCGCCCACTGCGCCCACCCCGCAGCCGCCGGTGCACCCGAGCCGCCGCCAGGACGGGACCGCCCGGCCACCAGTGGGGAGCCTGGTGGCCGGGCGGTCGGTACGGGGTGGTCAGCCGCTCACGGGGAAAGCCCGTGGTCTCACTCCTCGCCGCCGTCCTCGCCCTCGTCACCGCCGAAGGAGTCGAAGACCTCCTCGGCGACCATGCCGCCCGCGAAGCCGAGCGCCGCGCCGCCGACCACCCCGGCGGCCACCGCGCCCATGCCCGGACCCCGCCGCTCGTGGTGCTCCTCGTAGTGCCCGTAGCCGGGCTGGTGCGGCGGATAGCCCGCAGGTGCGCCGTAGCCCGTTGGGGCGCCATAGCCCGTTGGGGCACCGTAGCCCGCAGGGGCGCCGTAACCGGGCTGACCGGGGTGCAGGGTCTGGTACTGCTGCAACGCCTCGCGCAGCCAGCGGTCGACCTCGGCGGCCCAGTCCAGCCCGTCGGCGTCGGCGTGCGCGACCCGGTAGCGGCCGTATGAGTCGTGGCTGCCCATGAAGAGACCGGCCTGCCGGTCGAACTCCAGGACGATCTCCACACCCTGCTCGTCGGCAAGGAAGGTCAGCTCGACCTGGTTGACGCCGTGGGCGTACTGCGGCGCGGCGTAGTACTCGATCTCCTGGTAGAAGGGGAGCGTCTGGTGCGCCCCGGCGATGTACCCATGTTCCAGGTCGGCGCTCTTGAACTGGAAGCCGAGCTGGCCGAAGGCGGTCAGGATCCGCTCCTGCACCGGCAACGGGTGGACGTGGACCGGGTCCAGATCGCCCTTGTCGACCGCGCCCCGGATGGCGACCTCCGTACGCAGGCCCATGGTCATGCCGGGCAGCCGCTGCCCGTAGATGTCGGTCACCGGGGTCTGCAACGGGATCGGAAACTGGAAGGGGATCGCCAGCTGCTGCCCCTCCGCCAGGCGCAACCCGCCCGCGACCGGGATGCGGTGGAACTCGACACCGGCGTCGTGCTCCCCCTCCGCGCCGTCAACCTCAACCCGGGTCACCAGCCCCAGCACGATCTGGTCGATCTCCACGTCCTGACTGCCGCCGGTGAGGTTCACCTGCCCGTCGAGCGTCAGGCCGGGACGGGTGCTCGGATTGGACAGGACCGTGTCGACGCTGGGCGCGCCGATCCCGAAAGCACCCAGCATCTTCTTGAACACCACGAGTCTCTCCCTCGACAGTGAGCGGGCGCGGCACCCGGCGAAAACGTGAAACTTTCACGCAAACCCTTGTGCCACAAAGGGATCAGCGCCGTCCATGATGGATCCCGTCGCGCCGGGAAGCTAGCACCGACACCTGAAAGATAGCTGAGAGAGATCAGCCTGTTACGATCAGTGAAAGCGGCGACCGATCAGTCCGGCACCGGCCCGAGCAGCGAGTCGGCGGGCCCGGTGGAACCCGCCGAGTACTCCCCCAGCGGCACCGCCCCGGCTTTCCAGGCGGCCAGCACCGGCTCGACGATCCGCCAGCACTCCTCGGCGACGTCACCGCGTACCGACAGCGTCGGGTCACCCTCGAACGCGCCGCGCAGCACCTCGCCGTACGCCGGCAGTTCCCCCGGGCCGAAGTCGGCCGTCAGCCGAACCCGGTCCAGGTCGAACGGGTTTCCGGGACCGTTGATGTTGAGATCGAGACCGAGGCAGTCCGGGCCGAACCCGATCCGCAGCCGGTCGGACTGCTCGTAGCCG
Organism: Micromonospora sp. PRAS1; assembly: GCF_059553435.1. Taxonomy (NCBI): domain Bacteria; kingdom Bacillati; phylum Actinomycetota; class Actinomycetes; order Micromonosporales; family Micromonosporaceae; genus Micromonospora; species Micromonospora sp. PRAS1. The sequence goes on along the minus strand of NZ_JCANNB010000008.1, from coordinate 128,354 downwards.
ATGAGCCCGTCGGGCACCCGGGTCGGCTGCTTGAAGGTGATGATCGCCTCCTTGCGTACCTCCGCCATGGCCTTGCCGGACCGCAGCCGGAACGGCACCCCCGCCCAGCGCCAGGTGTCCACGGTCAGCACCAACTCGGCGAGGGTTTCGGTCTGCCGGCTCGGGTCCACGCCCGGCTCGTCGGCGTAATTGGGCAGCCGGCGCCCGGCGATCTCGCCCGCCGTGTAGCGGGCCCGCCGGCTGGCCGCCACCGGGTCGTCGTTCCAGAGCCGGGCGGCCCGCAGCACCTGCGCCGAACGGCCGCGCAACTCCTGGGCCTGCAGGGTCGGCGGCGGGTCCATCGTGAGTAGGGCGAGCACCTGGAGCAGGTGGCTCTGCACCATGTCGATCAACGCGCCCGCGCCGTCGTAGTAGCCGGCCCGGCCCTCCAGCCCGAGGGTCTCGTCGAAGACGATGTCCACGCAGGCCACATGCGTGGCGTTAAGCACCGGCTCGAAGATCCGGTTGGCGAACCGGAGGCCGAGCAGGTTCAGCACTGTCGACTTGCCCAGGAAGTGGTCGATGCGGTGGACCTGGTCCTCCGGCACCAGGGTGGCCAGCAGGTTGTTTAGCGAGTGGGCCGAGATCCGGTCGACGCCGAACGGCTTCTCCAGCATCAACCGGGTGCCGGGCGGCACGCCGATGCGGGCCAGCGCCGCTGCCGCCCGGGCGGTCACCATCGGCGGCAGCGCGAAGAAGATCACGACCGGCCCGGCGCAGTCGGCGAGCAGCCGCCGCAGGTCGTCCTCGCTTGTCACGTCGGCGGGCACGTACCGGCTGGTCCGGATCACCTCGCTCTCGGCGGGTCCGTCGGCGCCGACGGTGGCGAAGGAGTCGGCCACCCGGCGACGCCAGCGTTCGTCGTCCCAGTCGTCCATGCCACTGCCGATCAGCCGCAGGCCGGGGACCCCGCCGCTGGCCAGCAGCACGCCCAGACCGGGCAGCAGCAGCCGCCCGGTCAGGTCACCGCTGGCACCGAGCACCAGCAACGTCTGCCGGATGGGCCGGGTGGTGGCGGAACTCACGGGAGCGGTTGCGGGGGCGCTGGGTACCGGCGTCGTCATGCCTCCACCTTGCCCTGTGCCGATCAGCAGCCAGGCACGGACCCCGCCGACCAGCGAGGCACGGACCCCGGACGGCCGGCCGGGCACGGACCCCGCCGACCAGCGAGGCACGGACCCCGGACGGCCGGCCGGGCACGGACCCCGCCGACCAGCGAGGCACGGACCCCGGACGGCCGGCCGGGCACGGACCTCGGGCAGCCGGGCGCGGCCGGCTGCCGACGGTGAGCGGTCCACCGCGTCCGGCTCGCGCCACGATCTTCGTGTGGCAGGCTGGTCCTACCTCCGCCGGCGCACCACGACGCCGGCGACGCGCCGACCCTGCGAGGAGACGATCGATCCGATGGCTGCGGACGTCACCACCACCGACGAGTGGCAGGCCCTGCGCAAGCACGCCGACGAGATCCGCGCGACGCATCTGCGGGACCTGTTCGCCGCCGACCCCCAGCGGGGCGAACGGTTGACCGTCGAGGCGGCCGACCTCTACGTCGACTACAGCAAGAACCTGGTCACCGACGAGACGCTCGGACTGCTGACCGCGCTGGCCGAGCGGGTCGGACTCGCCGACCGGATCGCCGCGATGTTCGCCGGGGCGCACATCAACGGCACCGAGGATCGGGCCGTGCTGCACACCGCGCTGCGGCTGCCCCGCGACGCCACGCTGACCGTGGACGGCCAGGACGTGGTGGCCGACGTGCACGCCGTACGGGAGCGGATGGCCGAGTTCGCCGAGCAGGTGCGCTCCGGGCGGTGGCGTGGGCACACCGGCGAGCGGATCCGCACCGTGGTCAACATCGGCATCGGCGGCTCCGACCTGGGACCGGTGATGGCGTACGAGGCGCTCAAGGGGTACCGCGACGGCGACATCAGCTGCCGCTTCGTGTCGAACATCGACCCCACCGACATCGCCGAGACCACCGCCGATCTCGACCCGGCGACCACCCTGTTCGTGGTGGTGTCGAAGACCTTCTCCACCCAGGAGACCCTGGCCAACGCGACGGAGGCCCGGCGCTGGTTGCTGGCCGGGCTCGGTGCCGGCGAGGAGGCGGTGGCCAAGCACTTCGTCGCGGTAAGCACCAACGCCCAGCGGGTGAGCGACTTCGGCATCGACCCGGCGAACATGTTCGGCTTCTGGGACTGGGTCGGCGGGCGGTACTCACTGCCCTCGGCGGTGGGCCTGTCGGTGCTGCTCGCCATCGGGCCGGCCCGCTTCGACGAGCTGCTCGCCGGCTACCACGCCGTCGACGAGCACTTCCGCACCGCGCCGCTGGCCCGCAACGCACCTGTGCTGCTGGGGCTGCTCAACGTCTGGTACGCCAACTTCCTCGGCGCGCAGACCCACGCGGTGCTGCCGTACTCGCAGTACCTGCACCGGTTCCCGGCGTACCTGCAACAGTTGACCATGGAGAGCAACGGCAAGTCGGTGCGTACCGACGGGCAGCCGGTGTCGTACGACACCGGGGAGATCTTCTGGGGCGAACCCGGCACCAACGGTCAGCACGCCTTCTACCAGCTGCTGCACCAGGGCACCCGGCTGGTGCCGGCGGACTTCATCGGGTTCAGCGAGCCGAACCACGACATCGGCGAGATGCACGACCTGTTCATGTCCAACTTCCTCGCCCAGACCGCGGCGCTGGCCTTCGGTCGTACCGCCGAGCAGGTCGCCGCCGAGGGCACCCCGGCGGACCTCGTGCCGCACCGGGTCATGCCCGGCAACCACCCCACCACCACGATCATGGCCGAGCGCCTCACCCCCAGTACCCTCGGCCAACTGGTCGCCCTCTACGAACACATCGTGCTCACCGAGGGCGCGATCTGGGACATCAACCCGTTCGACCAGTGGGGCGTCGAACTCGGCAAGGTGATGGCCAACCAGTTCGCCCCGCTGCTCACCACCACCGCCCCCGACCTGGCTGACGTCGACTCCTCCACCGCCACCCTGATCTCCCGCTACCGCACCCAACGCGGCCGCAACTAGAGAGTCGACCAGGAGGTTCCGGTCGCGACGCGCCGGTCCGCGCGACCACAACCTCTTGGTCAACTCCCAGGTTGAGTCCGCCGTTCGGTTGGCTTTCGGTCCGTTCTGGCCCAATGGGTCACGAGCGGGTACCCGGGCTTCCCCGTTGTCCGGGTACCCGCCTCGACGAAGGACGCGACCGAGGAGCAACGCATGCGGAGCACCATCGACAATGCCCCCGTACGCGAACTGGACGCCGCTGGCGGGCGCGCCGACGACACCCGGCTGCTGGAACAGACCCTGTTCGAGGTGAAGCGGGTGATCGTCGGGCAGGACCGGTTGGTGGAGCGGCTGCTGACCGCGTTACTGGCCCGGGGACACTGCCTGCTGGAGGGGGTGCCGGGGGTGGCCAAGACCCTCGCGGCGGAGACCCTGGCCACGGCGGTGGGCGGCAGCTTCGCCCGGATCCAGTTCACCCCCGACCTGGTGCCCTCGGACATCCTGGGTACCCGGATCTACCGGGCGTCGAAGGAGAGCTTCGACGTCGAACTGGGACCGGTGATGGCCAACCTGGTCCTCGCCGACGAGATCAACCGGGCGCCGGCCAAGGTGCAGTCGGCGCTGCTGGAGGTGATGGCCGAGGGCCACATCTCCCTCGGCGGCCGGACGTACCCGGTGCCGACCCCGTTCCTGGTGCTGGCCACCCAGAACCCGATCGAGTCCGAAGGGGTCTACCAGCTGCCCGAGGCGCAGCGGGACCGGTTCCTGATGAAGGTCGTGGTGGACTACCCCACCGACGACGAGGAGCTGGGCATCCTCTACCGGATGGGCACCAGCGTGCCGGCCGCCCGGCCGGTGCTGGATCCGGGCCGGCTGGTGGCGTTGCAGGCGCGGGCCCGCGAGGTCTTCGTCCATCACGCCCTGGCCGAGTACGTGGTCCGGCTGGTGCTTGCCACCCGGGACCCGCAGCGGTTCGGGCTGGCCGACGTCGCCGCGCACCTGGCGTACGGTGCCAGCCCGCGCGCCACGCTCGGCCTGGTCGCCGCCGCCCGGGCGCTGGCCCTGCTGCGCGGACGCGACTACGTGCTGCCCGTCGACGTCCGGGAGGTCGCCGCCGACGTGCTCGCGCACCGGCTGGTGCTCTCCTTCGACGCGGTCGCCGACGACGTCGACCCGACCGAACTGGTGCGACGCGTCGTCGAGGCGGTGCCACCGCCGCAGATCGCCCCCGCCCAGGAGGACCAGGGGCCGGGCCTGGGGGCGGCGGCATGAACTCCGACTCGACCAGGCTCGGGCAGTTGGCGCCGCAGCGTCGACTGCGCCGGCTGGAACTGATAATCACCCGCCGGCTCGACGGCCTGCTGCACGGGCAGCACCTGGGCCTGCTACCGGGGCCGGGCAGCGAGCCGGCCGGCAGCCGCGAGTACCGCCCCGGCGAGGACGAGGTACGGCGGATGGACTGGTCGGTGACGGCGCGGACCGCGGTGCCACACGTGCGTACCGTCGACGCCGACCGGGAGTTGACCACCTGGACGCTTGTGGACGCCACCCCGAGCATGGACTTCGGCACTGCGGAACTGGAGAAGCGGGAGCTGGCGGTGGCCGCGGTGGCGGCCGTCGGGTTCCTCACCGCCGGTGCCGGCAACCGGCTCGGCGCGCACGTGCTCGGCGACGCCGGGGTACGCCGATTTCCCGCCCGCACCGGCCGTCACCACCTGCTCAGCCTGCTGCGTACGTTGCTGGCGGTGCCTCGCGGCCGACCGGCCACCGCGCCGGTGTCGCTGGCCGACGCGATCGACGGGTTGCGCCGGTCGGCCGGCCGGCGTGGGCTGGCGGTGGTGGTCTCCGACTTCCTCGACGGCCTGCCCGACGAGGGGGTTGGCGACGCACCACCAGACTGGGAGCGGCCGTTGCGCCGGTTGGCCGCCCGCCACCAGGTGCTCGCCGTGGAGGTCCGCGACCCGCGCGAGTTGGAGCTGCCCGACGTCGGCCTGATCACCCTGGTGGATCCGGAGAGCGGACGCCGCCGCGAGGTCTCCACCGGCAGCCGCCGGCTGCGCGAACGGTACGCCTCGGCCGCCGCCGCCCAGCGGCTGGCGGTGGCCCGGGCGCTGCGCCGGGCCGGCGCCGCCCACCTGCCGCTGAGCACCGACCGGGACTGGATCGGCGACATCATCCGGCACGTGCACGCCCAGCGCCGCCTGTCCCGCACGCCCCGACGCACCAAGGGAGGTGCCGCATGAGCCTGGGTTGGGAGTCGCCGCAGCGGCTGTGGCTGCTGGTCGGGGTGGTTGCCCTGGTCGTCGGCTACCTGCTGCTGCAACGCCGACACAGCCGGTACGCGGTCCGCTTCACCAATTTGCGGTTGCTGGACAAGGTGGCGCCGGCCCGCCCGGCGTGGCGACGACACGTGCCGGCCGGGCTCTTCATCGCCATGCTGGCGCTGCTGGTGGTGGGCTTCGCCCGCCCGACCGACGACGTCCGGGTGCCCCGGGAACGAGCCACCGTGATCGTGGCGGTCGACGTGTCCCGGTCCATGCTCGCCGACGACGTGCCGCCGGACCGGCTGATCGCGGCCAAGGACGCCGCCCAGGAGTTCGTCGCGGACCTGCCGGAGGAGTTCAACGTCGGGCTGGTCGCGTTCGCCGGCAACGCGTCGGTGCTGGTGGCTCCCGGCGGTGACCGGGAGGCGGTCGCCGCCGGCATCGACCGGCTCGACGAGGGGATCACCAGCCTTCAGGGCACGGCGATCGGCGAGGCCATCCACTCGTCGCTGGAGTCGATCCGCAGCCTGGACGCCCAGGCCGCGGAGGAACCGCCGCCGGCCCGCGTGGTGGTGCTCTCCGACGGGGCGAACACCTCCGGGCGCGACCCGGTGTCGGCCGCCGCCGACGCGGTGGAGGCGGGCGTGCCGGTGGACGCCATCTCCTTCGGTACGGCCGAGGGCCGCATCGGCGGGAGCCAGCCGGTCCCGGTAGACGGGGAGACCCTGCGTACCGTCGCCGAGCAGGCGGGCGGCGGCTACTACGAGGCCGGCAGCAGCGACGAGCTGCGCGAGGCGTACGCCGACATCGGCTCCTCGGTCGGCTACCGGATGGAGCGGCAGGACGTCTCGGCGCGGTTCATCGGCGCCGGCCTGGTGCTCGCCCTGCTGGCCGCCGGCGCTTCGATGCTCTGGTTCTCCCGGCTGCCCTGACGGGCTTCTCCCCACCCTGCCCTGACGGGCTTCTCCCCGCCCTGCCCTGGCGGCCTCTTCCCGCCCCGCTCCGGTGCCGCCGCCGCAACGTCCATCCAGGAGGGACACTGCCATGCCGAGCACGATTCCGGGCCTCGGCGAGCCGCGCGGGCCGCGGTTCGTCTCGCCCGCCCTGGCGCCCGACGGCGCCCCGACCGACCCGTACGGCGGACCGTACGGGATCGACCGCCCGCCCGCCGGGCCCGACGACGCGCCCGGCGGGCCGGCGACGGAGCAACAGGACGCCCAGGGCCCGGCGCGCTGGCCCCGGCTGCTGCTGACCGGGCTGACCCTGGTGGCGGTGTCGGCGGGAGTCGGCGGCGTCGCCGGTCACCTCGCCGCCCGCGACGACCTACCGGAGGCTGTCGCCGCAGCACCGCCGGCCGCCATACCTCCGGGAGCCGCCGGGGACCTGGTCGCCGCCGCCGACCGGGTGCTGGCCGGGGTGGTCTCGGTGCAGGTGTCGGGCGGCCGGGGCGCCTCCGGGTCCGGGTTCCTGATCGACGACCGGGGACACGTGGTCACCAACAACCACGTGGTGGCCAGCGGCGGCACGATCCACGTGGTCGGCCAGGACGGCCGGCGGCTCACCGCACGGTTGATCGGCCGGGACCCGGGTACGGACATCGCCGTGCTACGTGTCGATCCGGGCAACGGACTGCGCCCGCTGCCGCTGGCGGCGGGCGGGCCGGCCCGGGTCGGTGAACCGGTGCTCGCCGTCGGTTCGCCGCTGGGTCTCTCCGGCACGGTGACCGCCGGGATCGTCAGCGCCCTGGACCGGCCGGTACGCCTCGGTGGCGGTGCCCGGCAGCCGGCGGTGCAGACCGACGCGTCGATCAACCCCGGCAACTCGGGCGGTCCGCTGGTCAACGGCCAGGGTGAGGTGGTCGGCGTGAACACCGCCATCGCCACCCTGGAGGGTGGTGGCAACATCGGTATCGGCTTCGCCATCCCGATCGACCGGGCGGCACAGGTGGCGCAGCGGTTGATAGCGAGAGGATGAGCGGACGATGCGGCTACTCGTGGTGGAGGACGAGGAGGACCTGGCCGGCGCGCTGCGCGTCGGGCTGGTCCGGGCCGGCTACGCCGTCGACGTCGCGGCCGACGCGGCCGACGCGTACGAGTTGTTGCAGGTCAATGCGTACGATCTGATGCTGCTGGACATCAACCTGCCGGACGTGGACGGCTTCGCGCTGTGCCGGGCGGTGCGCCGCGGCGAGGTGGAGGTGGCGAGCGGGCCGGAGCTGCGGGTGCTGATGCTCACCGCCCGGGGCGCGCTCGGTGACCGGGTCCGGGGCCTGGACGAGGGCGCGGACGACTACCTGGTCAAGCCGTTCGCCCTGGCCGAGTTGCTGGCCCGGGTGCGGGCGCTGCTGCGCCGCGACACCGGCGGCACCTCGGCGGTGCTCTCGGTCGGTGCGCTGACCCTGGACACGGCCCGGCACGAGGTCCGGCGGGGTGGCCGTCGGCTGCACCTGACCCGCAAGGAGTTCGGGGTGCTGGAGTACCTGATGACCCGCCCCGGGATGGTGGTGCCGGCGGAGGAGTTGCTGGAGCACGTCTGGGACGCCAACGCCGACCCGTTCACCGAGACCGTCCGGGTCACCGTCGGTACGCTGCGGCGCAAGCTCACCGACGACGGTGACGACCACGCCCCGATCGAGACGGTCATCGGCCGGGGCTACCGCCTCCGGGAGGTGGCCGCGTGACGATCTTCCGGTCGATCCGGTTCCGCTTGACCGTGCTCTACTCGACGCTGCTGTTCGCGCTTGCCGGCGCGGGCCTGCTCGTGGCGTACGTGGCGGTGGACCGGGCGGTCGACCCGAAGCCGATCACCGAGCGTTACCAGGCGCATCTGGTGAAGCTCAAGGCCGACGGTCGTACCGTGCCGACCGGCACCACCCTCGAGGTCGCCGAGGTGCAGCAGATCGAGGACGAGGTGAACCTGCGGCTGCTGGAGACCGTCCGGGACTATTCGCTGATCGCGCTGGGCGGGCTCTTCGTGGCCAGTCTCGGCATCGGCTGGGTGCTCTCCGGCCGGGCGTTGCGGCCGGTGGGCGCGATCGCCCGCACCGCGCGGGACATCCAGGCCACCGACCTGTCCCGCCGGATCCGGCTCTCCGGTCCCCGCGACGAACTGCGCGACCTCGGCGACACCATCGACTCGATGCTGGACCGCCTGGACCAGGCGTTCCGCGCCCAGCGGCAGCTCATCGACGACGCCTCGCACGAGCTACGCAGCCCGCTGGCGATCATCCGGGCCAACCTGGACGCGTCGCTCACCGCACCTGAGGCCACCGAGGCGGAGCGGGCCGCCGCCGTGGCGACCGTCGACCGGGCCACCACCCGGATGTCTCGGCTGGTCGAGGACCTGCTCGCGACGGCCCGGCGGGACGCCGACGCGATGGCCGACACCGACGTCGACCTGAGCGTCGTCGCCCGGGAGGTGGGTGAGGACTTCACGCCGCTGGCCGCCGGGCGCGGGCTGCGCCTGCGGTACGCGCTCGACACCGACCTCACGCTCGTCGGTGATCCGGACGCGCTGCGCCGCGCCGCGGCGAACCTGCTCTCCAACGCGGTACGCCTCTCCCCGCTGGGCGGTGCCATCACGGTGGCGACCGGCCGGGCGGGCGGCTGGCTCTGGCTGGCCGTGGTCGACGAGGGACCGGGCATCGCCGAACCCGACCAGGCCCGGGTCTTCGACCGGTTCTGGCGGGGCGAGGGGAGCCGCAACAGCTCCGGCGACCGGCGGACCGGGCTGGGACTGGCCATCGTCCGGCAGATCGTCGAGTCACACGGCGGGCAGGCGGCGGTGCACTCAGCGCCGGGCACGGGCAGCACCTTCGTACTGTGGCTGCCGGCGGCGGACCGGGACGACGACTCGCCACCACCGGCCGGCCCGCCGATCTGAACCGGCGATCTGTCATCCAACTGTCATCCAACCGTGCGGTCGACTCCAAGGTTGATGCGCAAGGTGGTGGTCGATCGGGACGGCGCGTCTGGCCGCCGGCATCGACGACGAAGGAGACCGCTGTGGTGATGCCGTGGCCCTGGCCCATGCCCGACGACCACTCCTTCCGGGCGCTCTGGGACGAGCCGCAGGGCCACGACGAGGACGTCCGCCTCGCCGCCCTGGTCGCCCAGCGGCTCAGCGCCGACTGGACGACCCGACGGCAGCAGATCACGGTCATGGTGCAGAACCGGGTCGTGATCCTCACCGGCCTGGTGGCCGGCGCCGAGACCCGGCGCGCCGCCGGTGAGTTGGCCTGGGATGTCGAGGGCGTGCTGGACGTCTGCAACGCTCTGCGGCTGGCCGGTCACCGGCGCGGTCGCCGCTGACCTCCGGCCCGCCCGCGCCGCCCGGCACCGGTGGCGCGGGCGGGTCGGACGGAGGCTGATTCACCGCACGCCGGCGGAGGCGGTTACTGCGGCCGGCTCTTGAGTTGCTGCCGCTGGCTCTTCAGTTACTGCCGCCGGCTCTCGGGTTACTGCGGTCCGCCCTTGAGCAGGGCGAACGCCTCGGCCCGGCTGTCCGCGACGCAGAAGACCTCGGCCAGGCGGGTGACCTGGAGGACCTGCCGGATCAGCGGCGAGATCGTCACGACGCAGAGACGCGCGCCCCGGTCGGCGGCGCTGCGATGCGCGCGGGCGAGCAACCCGAGTGCGGTGGAGTCGACCAGATCGGTGCCGCCCAGGTCGACGAGCACGTGACCGCCCATGTCGGCGGCGTGCCGGAGCGCCTGCCGAAGGGTGTCGCCGGTGTCGAGGTCCACGTCGCCGGCGACGGTCACCACCGTGACGCCGTCGACGTGCTCGATGCCGAGGATGCCGCCCGGTACGCCGCCGGTGGCGGGCCCACAGTGGGCACACCGGTGCGGTCCGGCGGCGAGCGGAGAGCCACTCCAACCGTGCTCGGCGACCAGGCTCCAGACCACCTCGCCGTCGGACGGCACGCGGCGGGGACCGGCGACGGTGTCACCGCAGCTGTCACAGGTCAGGGTGACCAGGTGGTCGTCCAGGGCGACGGCCATGGCGTGCTCCTTCCCAACGTCGAGTGATCGGCCACCCACCCTGCACCGGTCAGGTGGCGGAGACCGCGCGGGTGGATGACGGTTGGGTGACGAATTGATTTCCCGGGCCGGCCGAGTCGCACCGCCCGACCGCGTTGCGCCACCCGATCGAGTGGTCGCCACCGTCGGTCCCGGTGTCGTGGCGGAGCCGCCCGTAGCGTCGGGAAGCAGTGGCCACGAGGTGAGGAGCGGGTCGGTGACCGAGCCGGAGGAAGAGCGCGAGAAGAGCGCGAAGACCGATCCCGTGCTCTTCTCCCCCGACGGCGACCCGCACCACAACCTGGCGCAGGCACCGCAACCCGACGAACACCCGCCGGTGCGCTTCACCCACGACGGTGAGACCGAGATCGTCGACGACGAGCAGTAGCCCGACCTGCTCCGCCGGCTCAGTCGTGCCGGGCGAGGGCGGCGGCCAGTTCGTCGTCGTAGCTGGCGAGTTGACGCCCGTCGGCGGCGTACGCCACCAGTCGCCCGTGGGTCATGGTCGCCGACCGGAACGAGAAGGTCCGGACGCCCGGGTAGGCCGCCAGCAGCGGGATGCCGCGCGGTGGGCCGCCGGGAGCGGAGTGGTATTCGAGCCGGTCCACCTGCGCCGAGACCACCCCGTTGACGCGTACCTTGGTCTTCTCGCTACGGGTGTCGAAGGTGACCGGAGCGGCGGTGCCGAAGTCGGCGCACTCGGTCGGGCCCCGGCAGACGAAGAAGTAGCGCGGGTTGGCCAGCTCCGCCGGCCCGTACGCCTTGAAGGTGGGATCGGCCCCGGCGGGTAGCGGCTGCACCGCGAAGAACGCCAGGATGCCGGCAGCGGCGACGCCCACCCGCAGCCAGGCCCGCCGCAGGGCGACCCGGCGGGCCGGCCGGGCGACGACCGCGACCGTGCCGAAGCCCGCCAGGCAGAGCAGGCAGACGCCGAGCGTACGGGCGTTCTCGAAGAGGAACTGCACGCCAGGGCGCATCGAGACCGGCCCAAGCACCACCCCCAGGGAGAGCAGCATGCTGGCCAGCAGCGCGGCACCGGCCACCCGCCGGGTGACCCCGGCCGCGCCGACCAGCAGCATCGCGGCCAGCACCGGCCAGACCTGGTGATGCGTCCAGGAGACCGGAGAGGCGGCCACGGTGGCGCAGCCGACCAGCACCGCCGCGTGCCCGGTACGCCCCTGCCCGGCCAGTTGCCGGGCCCGGAGCAGGGCCACCGCACAGACGACGGCCACCAGCGCCGCCCAGACCAGTGGTAGCGCAGCCTCGGGCAGGCCGACGCGGAGCAGCATGCCGTGCACGGACTGGTTGCCCAGCGACGCCAGGTTGCCGATCCGCGAGGTCTGGGTCACCGTGCCCGCCCAGTAGGTAAGGCTCTCGGTGGGCAGGACGACGAAGGCGAGCGCGCCGCACGCGACGAAGGTGGCCGCCGCACGGGCGGCGTCGCGGTACCGGCCGCAGACCAGGAAGTAGGCCACGAACAGCAACGGGGTGAGCTTGATCGCCGCCGCCACCCCGACCAGCACCCCGCGTACCCGCGACGGCCGGCCCATGCCGTCGAGCAGTGCCAGGAGCACGAGGAAGATGCTCACCTGGCCGAAGCGCAGGTTGCTCTGCACCGGCGCGGAGAGCATGAGCACCACGGCCACCACCGCCACCAGCACGGGCCGTCGGCCGCGCCCGGACGCCAGTGCGCGACCGACGGGTACGGCGAGGGCGACCACGGCCGCGCAGGTCGCCACCAGCCAGACCGCCTCGACCACACCGAGCGGCACGGTGGTGATCGGCCAGAGCACGAGCGCCGCGAACGGCGGATAGGTGAACGGACCGCCGTTGGCCGCCACGTACTCGTAGAGCGGGCGTCCGGCCCGCAGGTCGGCCAGGGCGCCGTGATAGATGTGCAGGTCGGACAGGCGATCCGGGCGCCGCAGCACCAGTGCGACGGAGACCAGGGCGGCCAACGCGAAGGCGGCCCACAGCAGCACCAACCGACGATCCCGCATGGTCCGAGGATAGGGAACGCACGTCGATCCGGATGCCCCCGTTCGGCCGGCGGGGCGCCAAGGTCAGCCGACGCCTTGCCGCGAAGCCCCATCGACACTGACAATCATCTATGTTCCTGAGCCGGACGAGATCGGGCGCCGGGCAGCCCTCGATCGGAACACCGCCCTGTCCAGACCCCGTCCGGAGGACCCTTCATGAAGAAGACGATCAAACTCTGGTGCGCCGCCCTGGCGGCCGTCGCCCTGACCGCGCTGGCCGCGCTCTCGGTGCCGGGCCCGGCGTCGGCGGCCACGCTGACCGAGGTGACCAACTTCGGCACCAACCCCAGCAACCTGCGCATGCACCTCTACGTGCCGGACCGGGTCGCACCCCGACCGGGGCTGCTGGTCGTGGTGCACTACTGCACCGGCAGCGGACCCGCGATGCACACGGGCACCCAGTTCGCCTCGCTGGCCGACCAGTACGGCTACATCGTGGTCTACCCGTCGGTGACCCGCAGCAGCCGCTGCTTCGACGTCTCCTCCCCGCAGGCCCTGCGCCGGGGCGGCGGCAGCGACCCGGTGGGCATCATGTCGATGGTGGACCACGTCCGCGCCCGCTACCCCGTCGACCCGGCCCGGATCTTCGCCACCGGAACCTCCTCGGGCGCGATGATGACAAACGTGCTGCTCGGGCTCTACCCGGACGTGTTCGCCGCCGGTGCCGCCTACTCCGGCGTACCGTTCGGCTGCTTCGCCACCAACAACGGTTCGGAATGGAACAGCGAGTGCGCCAACGGGCAGGTCATCCGCACCCCGCAGCAGTGGGGTGACCTGGTGCGCAACGCGTACCCGGGCTATACCGGCCCGCGACCGCGGATGCAGATCTGGCACGGCACCAACGACGAGACCCTGCGCTACCCGAACTTCGGTGAGCAGGTCAAGCAGTGGACCAACCTGCACGGGCTGAGCCAGACGCCTACCTTCACCGACAGCCCGCAGGCGGGCTACACCCGTACCCGCTACGGCAGTTCCGGAGGTACTGCTCCGGTCGAGGCGATCAGCATGCAGGGCGTGACGCACAACCTGCCGGTCGACGCCGCCCAGGCCGTACGCTTCTTCGGCCTCAACTCCCCGACCCCGACGTCGTCGCCGACCCCGACGTCGTCGCCGAGCCCCACCCCGTCGCCGACGGTGCCCCCCACCAGCACTCCGCCGCCGAGCCCGACCCTGCCGCCGGGCACCGGATGCCGGATCGGTTACACCGTCAGCGCCTGGAACACCGGGCTGACCGCCTCGGTGACCATCACCAACACCGGCCCCAGCACGGTGAACGGCTGGAGCCTGGCGTTCACCCTGCCCGGCGGGCAGAGCATCACAAACGGCTGGAACGCGACCTACTCGCCCACCTCCGGCGCGGTGACCGCACGCAACGTCTCCTACAACGGCACCATCGCCCCGAACGCCTCGACCACCATCGGCTTCCAGGCCAACCACAGCGGCAACACCGCCAGCCCGACCTCGTTCACCCTCAACGGCACCCCCTGTTCGATCGGCTGAGCCCGGACGCGCCAGTCCTTACCGATCCGTAGATTTCGTTGAGAGGAAATGAATGCTGTTCCAGACAAGGACGCGACGACCACGCCGCTTGCTGGTCGTCGCCGGCACGCTGGCCGTGCTCGGCGCCGCCACGGCGGTCGCCGCGCCGAGCGCGCTGGCCGCCACCGTCGACCCCAACGCCACGTACGTGTTCGTCAACCGACACAGCGGCAAGGCGATGGACGTGTACAACTGGTCCACCGCCGACAACGCCCCGATCAACCAGTACGCCCGCAGCGACGCCGCAGTGCAGCAGTGGCGCTTCGTCGACGTCGGCGGCGGCTACTACCAGGTCCGCTCGGTGCACAGCGGCAAGGTCCTCGAGCTGCCCAACGCCACCGACGGCGTACAGCTGGTGCAGAACGCTGCGGTCAGCGGCAACACCCGTCAGCACTTCCGGCTGGCCGACTCCGACGCCGGCCACGTCCGCTTCATCAACCGGCACTCGAACAAGGCGCTGGACGTCTGGGGCTGGTCCACCGCCGACGGTGGCATGATCTCCCAGTACCAGGACGTCAACGGCGCCAACCAACAGTGGCAGCTCGTCAACCTCGGCGGCGGCAACGGCTGCGGCAGCGGCTCCTTCCAGGCCGAGGCCGTGCTGAGCGGCGGTACGTGGACCGCCCGCAACGGCGGCACCACGGTCTACACCGGCGGCGACATGCGGGCGGCCGTGCAGGCCGCGGTGAACAGCCTCAGCGCGGGCCGGACCAGCAAGCAACGGGTCGTGGTACGCGGCTCCGGCTCGATCAGCGCCGGATCCCGCATCTCGCTGCCCAGCTACACCACGATCGACGTGTGCGGCACGATAAACGTGACCGGCTCCGGCAGCGGTGACCAGGCGCCGATCTACTCGCGCGGCACCACCCAGATCGAGGTGCAGCACCTCACCGTCACCGGTTCCCCGCTGTACGGCATCTTCCTGCGCAACGTCACCGACGTGGTGCTCGGTCAGATCGACATGCGGCTCTCCGGCGGGCTGGGCGTACGCATCGACAACCGGGGTGACACCAGCCAGTGGACCCGCAACGTCCGCATCGACAACGTGTACGTCTCCGGCGCCAGCTCGCACGGCGTGGAGACGTACGGGGTGGACGGGTTGACCGTCGGCACCGTCACCGCGCGCAACGTCGGCGAGTCGGGGCTGCTGCTCAACCAGACGATAAACGCCACGGTGACCACGGTCGACGCCGAGAACGCCGGCACCGGCACCGGGTACGCCGCGTTCCGGATCGCCAACCGGGCCGGCCGGATCGGCTCCGGCTACCCGACAAACATCCGGGTGGGCACCGTACGGGCGCGCGGCGGTGGCCGGGGCATCTTCTGCGTCTCGGAGTCCGGCGGGCTCGCGGTCAACCGGGTGGACATCGCCAACACCGGCAACAACGCGATCCTGCTGGAGAACTGCTACGGCGTGGACATCGCCGCGGGCGGTGGCACGATCAGCGGCGGCGGTGAGGTGCGGCTGGCCGCCCGCACCGAGTTCCCCGGCAACCGGGATCTGACCCTGCGCAACTTCACGCTGGTCAACAGCCGGATCGTGGAGAACCCCTGCACGACCAACCTGACCATCAGCAACATCACCCTGAGCAACTCGACAATCAACCGCTGCTGAGCAGGCCGGCCCGGCCACACCGGGTCGGGCAGTCAGACCGAGCCGGGCCGGCGTACGGGACGCCGGCCCGGCCGGTTTGTTAAGCGGGGCCCCTTGCTATGCACCAGGCGTTAAAAAGGGGCCCTTCCTTTCACTCAGCTGGCGGAGCAGGTGGGGGTGGCGGAGGGACCGGTGCCGGTGCCCTGGAAGCCGAACTCGGTGGTGGTTCCAGCGTTTACGGTGCCGTTGTAGCCGACGTTGCGGAAGGTGACGTTGCCGCTGCTACCGGACGCCTGGGCGTTCCAGGTGTTGGTGACACTGCTGCCACCAGGCAGCGCCAGGCCCACCGACCAGCCGTTGAGGTTGGCGGCACCGGCGGTGACCCGGATTGTGGCAACGTATCCGCCGTTCCACTGGTTCAGCGAGACGGTGGCGGTGCAGCCGTTGCCGCCGGGCGGCGGAGTCGTCGTCGGCGGCGGGGGCGGGGTCGTGGTGGGCGGCGGGGGCGGGGTGGTGGTCGGCGGCGGGGGCGCCGTGGTGGTGGGCGGCGGCGGGGTGGTGCCGCCCGCGTTCAGCGCCTCCAGGGTGGCGTTGTAGGCCTGCTTCTTGTTGCCGTTGTTGTCGAAGAGCAGCGGGGTGCCGTAGGAGCGCCAGGAGTCGCTGTCGCGGATGCCCCACACGGTGATGCCGTTGCAGCGCGGCACCGCGAGGCAGTCCTGGACCACCCGGCGGTACGTGTCGGCCTGTTGGGTACCGGAGCCCTCGATGTCCAGCTCGGTGATCTGCACGTCCACGCCGAGGGCGGCGAAGCTGGACAGGGTGGTGCGGTAGTTGCTGTTGTACGCCGATTGCGCGTTGAAGTGCGACTGGAAGCCGACGCAGTCGATCGGCACGCCACGGCTCTTGAAGTCGCGCACCATGTTGTAGACGGCCTGGGTCTTGGCCCAGGTCCAGTTGTCGGTGTTGTAGTCGTTGTAGCAGAGTTTGGCGCCCGGGTCGGCGGCGCGTGCGGCGCGGAACGCGGCCTCGATCCAGTCGTTACCGGTGCGCTGGAGGTTGGAGTTGCGGCGGGCGCCGTTGTTGCCGTCGTCGAACGCCTCGTTCACCACATCCCACGAGTCGATCTTGCCTCGGTAGTAGCTGGCAACCTGGGTGACGTGGTTGAGCATGGCCGATCGCAGCGCTTGACCTTCCATCCGCTCCATCCAGGAGGGCTGCTGCGAGTGCCAGGCCAGAGTGTGGCCCCGAACCTTCCAGCCCCGGGAGAGGGCGTGGTTGACGATCCGGTCCGCGGTGCCGTAGGTGAAGACGCCCTGCTGCGGCTCGAGTGCGTTGATCTTCATCTCGTTCTCGGCGGTGACCGAGTTGAATTCGCGGTTGAGGATGCCGACGTAGGTGGAGTCGCTCAGCTTGTGCGCCGCGATCGCGGCCCCGAAGTACCGGCCGCTCTCCGCTGCGGCGGCGCCCAGGGTGGTCGCCGCGCTGGCGCTGGAGGCCGTCACCACCACGCTGGCGGCGACGAGGGAGAGACCGACCACCGCCGAGATCAGCGCGGGGCGCGATCGCAGTCGGGTCGCCGGACGCCCGCTGGCGCGGGCGAACGCGTTGTTCATGGCATGAGCCTTTCGACGAAGCCGTCCTGATGGGAGCCGGCCCCGACTACCGCCCAACACGTGGCCTTCCGTCGCTCGCGCGGTCGCCCGGATGCCGCGCAAGCCGGTGCATTCCGCCGGCCAGCGTGAGTAGATCGAGGTCGTTCTATCGAAAACAATATCGAAACACAACCGCAAGCTCAACGTGTCTCGATCGCCTTCGGTGGACCGCCGCAGCTCGCCGCTGCGGTCTGACCGCAGTCAACCACAGCCAGCGGCTCAGAGCGCCGGTTCGGCGGGTACCGGAAGTTTCGGTGCCACGGCCGCCGCGTCCAGCCGGGCGGCCAGCCAGCGTAGCTGGCGCCGGACGTGGGTCGCGTCCCCGTGTTCGTGCCCGTTGAACGGGTAGACGTGCAGTTCCCGGGCCGGCCGCGGGCCACCGCCCGCGCTGCCGTACAGGTTGTGGGCGGCGAAGCCGGTGCTCGGCGGGCAGACCAGGTCGCGCAGCCCGATCCCGAAGTGCGCCGGTGCGGTGGCCCGGCGAGCGAAGCTGACGCCGTCCATGTAGGACAGGGTGCGCCGCACCGCTGGCTCGGCGTCCCGGTTGACCGCGAGGTAGTTGACGATCTCGCCGTACCCGCCGACCTCGGTGATCTCGATGGCCCGTTGCAGGTGGCAGAGGAACGGGGCGGTGGCGAGCACGGCGGCCAGGTCCGGCACCAGCCCGGCGACCGCCAGCGCCAGCCCGCCACCCTGACTGTTGCCCGCGACGACCACCCGCTGCGGGTCGACGCCCGGCAGGGCGCGGGCCGCCTGGACCGCCCGCACCGCGTCGGTGATGAGCCGGCGGTAGTAGTAGCCCTGCGGCGACAGGATGCCCCGGGTCACCGGCGTGGGACCGCCCGGCGCGCTGCCGTGCGGGTCGGCCGTGTCACCCGCGCCGTACTGCCCGGACTGCCCGCGGGCGTCCATCAGCAGGTGCGCGTACCCGGCGACCGGCCAGGTCAGCCGCTCGTGCGGCAGCCCTCGGCCCCGTCCGTAACCGACGTACTCGACGATCACCGGTAACTCGCCGTCCACTCCGGCCGGCCGGTTGTACCAGGCCCGGACGGGGTCACCTGCGAAACCGGCGAAGGTGACGTCCCAGGTGTCGACCAGGCGCAGGTCGGTCGGCTCGGGACGGACGTCGACAAGCACCGGCGGCTTCGCCGCCGAGTCCAGGGTGGTGCGCCAGAACCGGTCGAAGTCGGCCGGCTCGGCCACGGTGGGCGCGTACTCACGCAGTTGGTCGAGGGGCAGGTCGAACAGGGGCATGGCTCCTCGCAGGTGGTAGGGCGGTCAGGTGCGTCGGGGCGGCGCGGTGCTCTCGCGTACGACCAGTTCGGCGACCAGGTCGATCCGGCTGCTGGGCAGGGCCACCTCCCGCGCGAGGTCGAGCAGCATCTTGGCGGCGGTGCCGGCCATGTCGCGCAGCGGCTGGTTGACGGTGGTCAGCGCCGGCCCGATCCAGCGGGCGACCGGCAGGTTGTCGTACCCGACGACGGAGAGGTCACCGGGGACGTCGATGCCGAGCTGTCGGGCGGCCCGCAACACCCCCACCGCCTGCAGGTCCGAACCGGCGAAGATCGCCGTCGGCCGGTCCGGCCCGGTCAACAGCTCGATGCCCTGGTGGTAGCCGGCGTCCGTGTGGAAGTTCCCGGAGCGGACCAGGCGGGGATCGACGGGTACGCCGAACTCCTCGTGGGCGCAGCGGAAGCCCGCCGTACGCGCCCGCGCGCAGAGCACGTCCCGGGGGCCGGAGATGATCGCGATCCGGCGATGGCCGAGTTCCAGCAGGTGACGAGTGGCGAGCAGGCCACCGTTCCAGTTGTTCGAGCCGACGGTGGGCACCGAGGCCGCGCTGGCGCTGTCGGTGTCGACCACGACGACCGGGATCGCCTGGCGCCGCAGCTGCTGCCGCTGCTGGCCGGTCAGGTTGCACATCACCAGCACGATCCCGAGCGGACGCCTGCCGATCACCGCGTCCAGCCAGGACTGCGGCGGTCGGCGGGCGCCGCCCAGCTGGGACAGCACCACGGTCAGCCGCTCGGCGGCGGCCACTGCCTCAACCCCGCGGATGATCTCCAGTGCCCAGTCCGAACCGAACTCGTGGAACACCAGGTCGATCTGGCCGTCGGCGGTCGTCCGGCGGGCCCGGCGGCGGTAACGGTGCCGCTCCAGGCTCGCCTCTACCCGCGCCCTGGTGCCGGCGGCGACGTCCGACCGGCCGTTGAGGACCTTCGAGACCGTCGCCGACGAGACGCCGACCTCCCGCGCGATCGTCGCGATCGTCGCGGAGCCGGGCGCCGTCGGCGGGCGGTCTGCGGTCATCGGAATCCCTGCAACCGGTCGGCGAAAATTCCGGGGAACTGTAGCACGCTGGGAACCTCCGCCGATGACACCTGTCAATGGCGAAGCGGTGGTGGCCAGGCTACGGGCAATCGCTTACCAGCTCGGCATCACCCGCGTGGACAGTGTCTTTCCGGCCCTTGACACAGATTCATCAACGCCTTTAGGTTCCCGACACAGGTGTCGAACTGGTTTCCGAAATTTTCGAGAACCGCCGTGCCGCACGGCGGCTGGTACGGGCCGCCGGGGCGACCTCGCGGGCGCGGCCGGAGGGGTCCGCATGACAAGTCAGTTACCCGTCGACGATCGACTGGCCACACCGGACGCCTACCGATGGCGTGACCCGACGCTGCGACCCGACGAACGGGCCGATGCGCTCATCCCGCTGATGTCGCTTGAGGAAAAGGCCGCCCAACTGGTCGGCCTCTGGGTGGGCGCCGACGCCTCCGGCGAGGGCGTCGCGCCCCACCAGAACGACATGGTCGAACACACCCCACCCTGGCCGGAGGCGATCCGGCACGGGCTGGGGCAGCTGACCCGGCCGTTCGGGACCGCGCCCGTCGACCCGGCCCTCGGTGCCCGCTCCCTGACCGCCTCCCAGGCGCAGATCGTGGCGGCCAGCCGGTTCGGCATCCCGGCCCAGGTCCACGAGGAATGCCTGACCGGCTTCGCCGCCTGGCGGGCCACCGTCCATCCCGCGCCGCTGAGCTGGGGCGCGGCCTTCGATCCCGCCCTGGTGGAGGAGATGGCCGGCTGCATCGGCCGGACCATGCGGGCCGTCGGCGTCCACCAGGGGCTGGCACCGGTGCTCGACGTGACCCGCGACTACCGCTGGGGACGTACCGAGGAGACGATCGGCGAGGACCCCTACCTGGTCGGCACGATCGGCGCGGCGTACGTGCGCGGGCTGGAACGGTCCGGCGTGGTGGCCACGCTCAAGCACTTCGCCGGATACTCGGCCTCCCGGGGCGGGCGGAACCTGGCCCCGGTGCCGATGGGCCCCCGGGAACTCGCCGACGTGATCCTGCCCCCGTTCGAGATGGCCCTGCGGCTGGGCGGCGCGCGGTCGGTGATGCACTCGTACGCCGAGATCGACGGCGTGCCGGTGGCCGCCGACGAGCAGCTGCTGACCCGGGTGCTGCGCGAGCAGTGGGGGTTCAGCGGCACGCTGGTCGCCGACTACTTCGCGGTGCGGTTCCTACAGACCCTGCACGGCGTCGCCGCCGATGCCGGCGAGGCGGCCGGCCTGGCGCTGCGCGCCGGCATCGACGTGGAGTTGCCCACCGTGGACGCCTACGGTGCACCGCTGGTGGCCGCCGTGCGCGCCGGTAGCGTCGACGAGGCGCTTGTCGACCGGGCCCTGCGCCGGGTGTTGATCCAGAAGATCGAGCTGGGGCTGCTCGACGAGGGATGGCGCGGGACGCCCGCCGACCTCGACGAGGTGCGGCTGGACGACGACGGCAGCCGGGCGGCGGCGCTGCGGCTGGCCCGCCAGTCCGTGGTGCTGCTGCGCAACCGCGACGGGCTGCTGCCGCTCGCCGCCGACCGGCACGTCGCGCTGGTCGGTCCGGTAGCGGACGACCCGATGGCCATGCTCGGCTGCTACTCGTTCCCGCTGCACGTCGGGGTGCACCATCCGGAGCACGGGGTCGGGGTGGAGATCCCGTCGCTGCGCGCCGCCTTGCAGCAGCGACATCCTTGGCTCACCCACGTACCGGGCACCGCCATCGCCGGGGACGACACCTCCGGCATCGCCGCCGCCGTCGAGGCCGCGACGGGCGCCGACGTCTGTGTGCTCGCGGTCGGCGACCGGGCCGGCATGTTCGGCCGGGGCACCTCCGGCGAAGGCTGCGACGCCGCCGACCTTGAGCTGCCCGGGGTCCAGGCCGAGCTGGTACGCGCGGTGCTCGCCACCGGGACACCTGTGGTGCTGGTCGTGCTCTCCGGCCGTCCGTACGCGCTCGGCGCGGCGATGGAAACCGCCGGAGCGATCGTCCAGGCGTTCTTCCCCGGCCAGCTCGGCGGCCAGGCACTCGCCGAGGTGCTCACCGGCGAGGTCAACCCGTCCGGGCGGCTGCCGGTAAGCGTGCCCCGGCACGCCGGTGGCCTGCCCGGCACCTACCTCGCCCCGCCGCTGGGCCAGCATACCCGGGTGTCGTCGGTGGACCCGACGCCCGCGTTCCCGTTCGGCCACGGCCTGAGCTACACCACGTTCGAGTGGTCCGACGCCCAGGTGATCGGTGGTTCGGCCGGCACCACAGGTGGACCGGTCGACTGGCCGGTGGACGGTGAGGTGACGGTCGGCATCACGGTCCGCAACACCGGTGCCCGGTCCGGCACCGAGGTGGTACAGCTCTACCTGCACGACCCGGTGGCGCAGACCACCCGACCGGTGGTCCGCCTGATCGGTTACGCGCGGGTGCCTGTGGCACCGGGCGCGGCGGCGCGGGTCACCTTCGTGGTCCCCGCCGACCTCACCTCCTTCACCGGCGTGCGGAGCCGGCGCGTGATCGAGCCCGGTGACGTGTGGCTACGGCTCGGCCGCTCCAGCGGCGAGACCGTGGCGAGTCTGGCGCTGCGGCTGGTGGGCGACGAACGCGAGACCGGTCACCACCGGCAGCTCGTCTCCCGGGTGAGCGTCGAGCCGATCCCGGAGCACCTCCGATGAGCAGCCCGACGACGCTTACCTCGTCCGCACCGGCGGCGGACCCGCCGGCTGCACCCTCCGCTCCCCCACGGGCCGCCCGCAACACCTGGCGCCGGGCGCTGCGGCGGGACTGGCAGCTCTACTCGCTGGCGATCCTGCCACTGCTCTTCTTCCTGATCTTCCGGTACCTGCCGATGCTCGGCAACGTGATCGCCTTCCGCCGGTTCCAGCCCGGCGGCAACATCTTCGGCGAGTACTGGGTTGGGCTGCGGTACTTCAAGATGTTCCTGACCGACCCGACGTTCTGGAACGTCTTCACCAACACCCTGGTGCTGGGCGGGTTGACGCTGCTCTTCTGCTTCCCGCTGCCCATCGTGCTGGCGCTGCTGCTCAACGAGGTACGGGCCCGCCGGCTCAGGCGCCTCGTGCAGTCCGTGTCGTACCTGCCGCACTTCCTGTCCATCGTGATCGTGGCCGCCATGGTCATGCAGTTGCTCTCCGTGGACGGCACGGTCAACCAGCTCGTTGGCGCGGCCGGCGGGGACCCGATCCCGTTCCTGCAACGGCCGGAGTGGTTCCGCACCATCTACGTCTCCTCGGAGGTCTGGCAGACGGTTGGCTGGGGCACCATCCTCTACCTCGCCGCGCTCACCACCATCGACGACAACCTCTACGAAGCGGCCCGCATCGACGGTGCCAACCGGTGGCGGCAGACCTGGCACGTCACGCTGCCGGGCATCCGGCCGACAATGGTGACCCTGCTGATCCTCAACATCGGCACCTTCATGGCGGTCGGGTTCGAGAAGATCCTGCTGCTGTACAACCCGCTCACCTACCCGACGGCGGACGTCATCTCCACGTACCTGTTCCGGGTGGGCTTCGCGTCCAGCAACTTCAGTTACGCCGCCGCGATCGGGCTGTTCGAGGCGGTGATCGGGTTGATCCTGGTCCTGTCGGCGAACCTGATCGCCCGACGCACCGTGGGGACGAGCCTGTGGTGACCATCGACGCCGCCGAGCAACCCACCGAGAGCAGCCCCCGCCCACGTCGGCGGCGCGGCATCCAGGAGACCCGCGGCTACCGGGCGTTCCAGGTGGTGAACGGGATCATCCTGACCCTCGTGGTGCTGGTGACGCTCTACCCGTTCGTCAACATCGTGGCCCGCTCGATGAGTCACGAGGCGTACATCATCGCCGGCGAGGTGAACCTCGTGCCGCGCGGGTTCACGCTTGACACGTACCAGTTGCTGTTGTCGGACTCGCTGTTTTGGACGAACTACCGCAACACGGTGTTCTACACGGTGACCGCCACGATCATCTCGATCACGCTTACCACCTGCTACGCCTACGTGCTCTCCAAGAAGCAGCTCAAGGGACGCGGCGCGTTGGTCGGCATCGCGGTGTTCACCATGTTCTTCACCGGCGGGCTGATCCCCAACTACGTGCTGGTCACCAGCCTGGGGCTGAAGAACAGCGTCTGGGCCATCGCGCTGCCCAACGCGATAAGCGTGTTCAACCTGCTCGTGATGAAGGCGTTCTTCGAAAGCCTGCCGAGCGACCTGGAGGAGGCCGCGGCGGTGGACGGCCTCAACACGTACGGCATCCTGCTGCGGATCGTGTTGCCGCTGTCGAAGGCGATCGTCGCCACCATGGTGCTCTTCTACGCGGTCTCCTTCTGGAACTCCTGGTTCGCGGCCTTCCTCTACATGGACCGGCAGGAGCTGTGGCCGGTCACCGTCTATCTGCGCAACCTCATCGCCGGTGCCACCGGCGCGGAGAACGTCGGGGCCATCTCCGAGGCCAACGAGGTGCAGGCCGAGGCGACGCTCAAGGCCGTGACGATCGTGCTCACCACCCTGCCCATCCTGCTGGTCTATCCCTTCGTCCAGCGGTACTTCGTCCGCGGCATCATGCTCGGCGCGGTGAAGGGCTGAGACGGGCACACCACCCCCCACCACCGAATTCGAAAGGACCCGCCATGTTCCGCAGATCGTGGCGTCACGCGGCGGCAGCCACCGCCGCGCTGCTCGCCCTCACCAGCGTCACCGCCTGTAGCGACGACCCGTCCGAGAACCTGTCGGACAACCGGGCCGGTGCGATGGACAACTACGCCGCCGGTACGCAGTTCAAGGCCACCGAGCCGATCTCCTTCTCCGTCCTCTACAACAACCACCCGAACTACCCGCTTAAGAACGACTGGCTGTTCTGGTCGGAGCTGACGTCCCGGACCAACGTCACGCTGGAACCGGTCGCGGTGCCGCTGAGCGACTACAACCAGAAGCGCAGCCTGCTCATCGGCGCCGGTGACGCGCCGTTGCTCATCCCGAAGACGTACCCGCCGGACGTGCACGCGTACGTCTCGTCGGGGGCGATCCTGCCGGTAAGCGACTACCTCGACCTGATGCCGAACCTCAAGGACAAGATTGAGAAGTGGAACCTTCAGCCTGAGCTGGACACGCTGCGCCAGGCGGACGGCAAGTTCTACCTGCTGCCCGGCGTGCACGAGAAGCCCTGGCACGACTACTCGCTTGCGGTGCGCACCGACATCCTCGACGAGCTGAACCTGGAGATCCCGAAGACCTGGGACGAGGTCTACCAGATGCTCAAGGCGATGAAGGCGAAGTACCCGGACGTCTACCCGTTCTCCGAGCGGTGGAGCCAGCCGAACCCGGCCGGCAACCTGCTCAACCTGCTGGCCGTGTCGTACGGCCTGGAGGGCGCGGGCTGGAACTTCCAGCACGTGAGTTGGAACGCGCAGGCGCAGGAGTTCGAGTACACCGGCGCCACCGAGCAGTACAAGCAGCTGTTGCAGTACCTCAACAAGCTGGTCGCCGAGAAGCTGCTCGACCCGGAGAGCTTCACCCAGACCGACGACCTCGCCCGGCAGAAGCTCGCCAACAGCAAATCCTTCGTGATCGGCGCCAACGCCCAGGCCGTGGTGAACGACTACCGGCCGGACCTGGCCGCGACCAACCCGAAGGCGAAGATCTCGAAGATCCCGCTGCCGATCGGCCCGGCCGGTGAGATCAACCCGGCCAGCCGGCTGGAGAACGGCATGATGATCTCCTCGAAGGCCCGCGACAGCAAGAACTTCGTGGCGATGATGCAGTTCGTCGACTGGCTCTGGTATTCCGACGAGGGCCAGGAGTTCGCCAGGTGGGGCGTGGAGGGCACCACCTACGTCAAGGACGCCGCCGGCAAGGCCAGTCTCGCGCCGGACGTCGACATGATCGGTCTCAACCCGGGCGCGCCCAAGCACCTCCAGAAGGACTTCGGCTTCGCCAACGGGGTCTTCGCCTACGGCGGCAAGCCCGAACTGGTGCAGGCCTTCTTCTCCGCCGAGGAGCAGGAGTTCCAGCAGGTGATGAACGCCCGTACGCCGAAGTCGCCGCCGCCGCCGTACCCGCTCACCGACGAGGAGCGCGAGCAGGTGTCGCTCTGGGAAACCCCACTGAAGGACCACGTGTACCAGGCGACGCTCCAGTTCGTCCTGGGGCAGCGCGACCTCGCCCAGTGGGACGCCTACCTGGCGGAGTTGAAGAGCAAGAACATGGACGCCTACCTGGAGACGGTAAACAAGGCGTACGAGCGCTACCGCGAGGAGCACAGCTGAGGCCGGGCCGGTCCGGTCGAGTCAGCGCGACCGGACCGGCCACCACCTCCGCAGCCGGCACCGATCGAGAGGGACGAGGATGCACATGACCGCCGCCCGTCGGGAGTTCGGCGCGGGGCCGCTGTCCCGCGTCGCCGCGCTGGTCTACACGCTACTCGTGGTCGAGCTGCTGCTGTTGCTCTGCGCGGCCCCCGGTCTGGTCGCGCTCTTCGCGCTGGAACGGCACGTGAGCAACCTGCCGCTGGTCGCCGTCTGCGCGGTGCCGCTCGGTCCGGCGCTCGCCGCCGCGCTGTACGCGCTGCACCACCAGCGGCTCGATCTGACCGAGCTGCGCCCGGCGCGGCTGTTCTGGCGCGGCTACCGGGCCAACCTGGTCGGGTCGCTGCTGGTCTGGGTGCCGATGCTGCTGTGGTTGACCGTCATCGCGGTGAACCTGGTCAACCTGCCGGCGGCCGGGCTGCCCGGCTGGTGGGCGGTGCCCCTGGTACTGGTCGGCGTGGGGGTGGCAGTGGTCGCGGTCAACGCGCTGGTGATCACCGCGCTCTTCACGTTCCGGCTGCGCGACGTCGTCCGGCTGGCCGGGTACTTCGTGCTGCGTACCCCTCAGGTGGCGGTCGGCACCGCGTTGTTGCTGGCGGCGGCGACGGCGCTCACTCTGGTCGCCTCGGAGGCGGCGCTCGCCGCGTTGGGTTCGGTGCTGGCGTTGGCGCTGATCCGGGGCGGCGGACCGATGACCACAATCATCCGGAAGGAGTTCACCCGATGAGGCTGCCCGTCACGGCCAAGGTGCCGTTCGGCGGGGACTACAACCCCGAGCAGTGGCCCGAGCCGGTGTGGGCCGAGGACGACAAGCTCTTCGAACTGGCCTCCATCGACACGGTCACCCTCGGCGTCTTCGACTGGGCGCTGACCCAGCCAGCCCTCCAGACGTACGACTTCACCCTGCTGGACCGAATCGTGCAGCGGGCCACCGAACGGGGCCGGATGATCTGCCTGGCCACCGGCACGGGCGCCCACCCGGCGTGGCTGGCCCGCGCCCACCCCGAGGTGACCCGGGTCGACTTCGAGGGGCGTCGGCACCGGTTCGGGCAGCGGCACAACTCCTGCCCCAGCTCGCCGGTGTTCCGCCGGCTCTCGACCGAGCTGGCGCGCCGGGTGGCCCGCCGGTACGCCGCCAACCCGGCGGTGGTGGCCTGGCACGTCGGCAACGAGTACGGCGGCGCCTGCTACTGCGAACTATGCGCGGCCGGTTTCCGGGTCTGGCTACGCGAGCGATACGGCACCCTGGCGGCGTTGAACAGCGCCTGGTACACCACCTTCTGGTCGCACACCTTCACCGACTGGTCCGAGATCGAGCCGCCGTCGGCGCTTACCGAACACTGGCGCGGGCCGGACCACACCGCCTTCCAGGGCATCACCCTGGACTACCTGCGGTTCATGTCGGAGGCGATGCTCACCAACTTCCGCGACGAGAAGGCGGCCATCCGGGAGTCCAGCGAACTGCCGGTCACCACAAACTTCATGGGCATGTACCGGCCGATCGACTACCACCGCTGGGCCGACTACCTGGACTTCGCCTCCTGGGACAACTACCCGCCCGACGACAGCTCGCCCGAGTGGATGGCGCTCGGCCACGACCTGATGCGCGGGCTCAAGGGTGGCCAGCCGTTCTGGCTGATGGAGCAGACCCCGAGCACCACCGCGTGCCGGGACGTCAACCCGCTCAAACGGCCCGGCGTGCTGCGGCTGTGGAGTTGGCAGGCGATCGCGCACGGCGCCGACGCGGTACTTTTCTTCCAGCTACGAGCCTCGAAAGGCGCCTGCGAGAAGTACCACGGCGCGGTGATCGGCCACGCCGGGCGCGCCGACACCCGGGTCTTCCAGGAGGTCGCCGAGCTGGGCGCGGAGCTGGCTCGGCTCGGCGGTGTGACGCTCGGCGCGCGTACCCCGGCCCGGGTGGCGCTGCTCTTCGACTGGGACAGCTGGTGGGCGCTGGAGATCTCCGACGGCCCGTCCCGGCTGGTCCGCTACCAGCAGGTCGTACTCGCCTACTACCGCGCCCTCTGGGCGGCGGGGGTGGACGTCGACGTGCTGCCGGTAAGCGCGGATCTGGACGGCTACCAGGTGGTGGTCGCCCCGGCGCTGCACATGGTCAAGGACGATCTGGCCGACCGGCTGGCCCGGGTGGCCCAGCGCGGCGGGTCGGTGGTCACCACGTTCCTCTCCGGGAGGGTGGACGTCGACGGCAACGCGTTTCTGACCGACGTGCCCGGCCCGCTGGGACCGCTGCTCGGCGTCCGGGTCGACGAGTGGGACGCCCGCGACGCGGACGTGGTCAACCCGGTCCACCTGGGCACCGGCGCCGACCGGGTCGAGGCCGCCGGCCGGCTGCTCTTCGAGCTGGTCATCCCGCAGGGCGCGGAGGTGGTGGGCAGCTACCGGGCCGACTTCTACGCCGGCACCCCGGCCGTCACCCGCAACGCGTACGGCACCGGCCACGGTTGGTACGTCGGCACCGCGCTGGACCAGCCCGGTGTTTCCTGGGTGCTGCGCCAGGTGCTGGACCACCACCGCCTGACCGGGCCGTACCCGGACGTGCCGGGCCTGGAAACCGCCGTACGGGTCACTCCCGACGGCACCCGCCTGCTGTTCCTGCTCAACCACGCCACCGATCATGTGACGGTGACCGCCGCCATGGACGGCGTCGACCTGCTCACCGGCACCCGGGCCACGCGTGGCCATCCACTGCGCCTCGCCGGCCACGGCGTCATGCTGCTGCGCGAGCAGACCCGCCAACCGACCCGCGAGCCGACCACCGAGACAACGCGCCCCTGACCCGCACTCCCCCAACTCCACACCCGCCGAAGCGCCCCGCCGGCCGCGACAGCCACACCCTCAGCCTGTCCCGGCCCACCTGACGCGACAGCCGCACCCTCAGCCTGTCCCGGCCCACCGGCCGCGGCAGCCGCACCCTCAGCCTGTCCCGGCCCACCTGACGTGGCAGCCACACCCTCAGCCTGTCCCGGCCCACCTGACGTGGCAGCCACACCCTCAGCCTGTCCCGGCCGGACCTCGGCATCGAATACGCGGCCCTGATCCGACATCCCCGCCGCCCAGTGCCGCAGCCAGACCCTCGCTGCCCAGCACCACAACAGCCAAAGCCCCGCCGCCCAGTGTCGCAGGAGGCGGGCGAGGATGCCCGACGATCTGCGCGGCGGCGTCCAGTTGGGGCCAGTAGTCGCCGAGCGCGGGGGCTACTGGCTGACCCTCGCTGTCCAGCGTTGCTGGCTGGCCCTCGCGCCGCCCAAGGCCGCAGCCAGACTTCCGCTGCCCAACGCCGCAGGCTGGCGTCCGGACCCGGGATCTGCCCCTGCCACGACCCTGCCGCCCAACGCCACGGGCTACGGCAAACGGAGATGCTCGACGCTCGCGCCGCCCCAGGTCGCGGCCCAGGTCGCGGCCCAGGTCGCGGCCCAGGTCGCGGCTCAGGTGGTTTTTTCGGAAGCGCTATGCCTGCGGGCGAATTCTGTTGCGCCTCGTGCCGCCCCGGACTCCGCGTGGATTCTGATTCCCGAGCTGACTCGTCGCCCGCCGACGGTTTTTGGCGGACCGACGAAATTGCCCCTTCGGGAAAGCTACCGTGGTTTCGATTCCGTGAACTCACCAACGAGCCCACGGTTGGGCGCTGGTGCTGCTCGGGCGCAATGGTCACCGGGGAACAGCCCGGGACAACGCGCTCACGGCCCGGCTGGGAATCGGCCCGCCCGGTCGCGCGCGACGGCAGCCGACTGGAAGACCGCGTTCGAGCTTGCCGCAAACGGTCGGCATGGCGACGAGCCAGACCCCAGGCGCGGTGTCGTTCGTGGGTGCGGCGAAATTCGTCACGACTCGGGCAGTAGTTGCGGGAAGACCTCCTGTCCCGCATTCTTGCCACCTCGGCGGTGGTGAACAACTGCAGCTGCCGCATACGTTAATTATCTCGCGCCAGAACGATTCCCGCTCGCCCGAAGTAGTATTCGGTCACGTCTTTTCTTAAGGAGACCGGCAATAGGGTCCCGGGGGTTGCGGAGGGCTGGCGTGGTGGGCAGCACGGCCAGCAGAAGTACACGTACGCCCAAGAGCCGCCCGATGGGCGGGGCCGGCGGATCCAGGCCGTCCCTCGGCGCGACGTGCCCTTCGCCACCCGGCCGTGGCCGTGGTGCGCTAGCTGGGCTTCGTGGCGTGGATGCGCTCGATCATGCCCGCCTTGGACCGTTCGGTCTCGACGAGGTGGAAGCCTGCGGCCCGTACGAGTGGTAGCGAACGGCGGGTGAAATGCTCTCCGGCGGTGCGGATGGTGAGCCGCTCGACGAGCCATTGCAGGGCGTACACCGGCGGCCAGGTGCTGCCGACGTGGTCGAGCAGGAGCAGTTGTCCGCCCGGGACGAGAACCCGGGCCATCTCGGCGAGCGCCGCGGCCGGGTCCGGGATGGTGCACAGGGACAGTGCGCAGACGGCGGTGTCGAAGGTCGCGTCGGGGAACGGAAGCCGCTGCGCGTCTCCTTCGCGCAGGTCGGCGGGGCGGCCGAGGTCGGCGGCGCGGCGTCGGGCGATGGCGAGCATCTCCGCGCTGAGCTCGATGCCGGTGAGGTCGGCGTCCGCCGGATAGTGGGGCAGGCTGCGGCCGGTGCCGATGGCGACTTCGAGGATCCGGCCCCGGGCGCGGGCACCGAGCCATTCCCTGGCGCCGGTGAGCAGGTGCCGTTCGGCGAAGCCGATCTGCCGGTCGTAGCTGCCGGCCGTGCGGTCCCAGACCCGCCGCTGCCGTTCGGTCGGGTCTTCCGGTCGATTCGCGCCCACGTCGCACCTTTCCTCGCACGCGCCCCTCTGCGCGCTCCTCAAGTGTTAAGCAGGGGCCCCTTTACTACACCAGGCGTTAACAAGGGGCCCTTCCTTTCACCTGTCAGTGCAGGGGGCGGCCGTGGGCGTCGGGGATGCCGGACTTGCGGTGGAAGTAGGCGTTGATCTGGTCGCACCACTCGCGGGCACTGCGGAGTTGCTCGGTGAGCAGCTCGGCGACCCGGGTGTGCACGGCCGGGTCGATCAGGTCGGCGAGGCGCTGCCAGTGAGCAGCCATCTGCTCGACCTCCCGTACGCCGGTGAAGTGGGTGTCGTAGATGTGCTGGATGACGGTGCTGCCGCTGTGCAGCACGTGGTCGTAGGGCACGTGGTGGAAGAAGAGCAGCAGCTCGTCGGGGCACCGGTCGAGCGACTCGTAGATCTCGGCCCACGGCGACGGGTACTGGCCGGTGAAGCCGGTGCCGGTGGCCCGGGTGCGGTCCACGCCCACCCCGTCGCGGTCGGCGAAATGGTACGTGCCCCACGGCGTGTACTCGTACCCGTCCACGTCGGGGCCGTAGTGGTGGCCGGGGCGGACCATGAAGCCCACGCCCAGCGGGGCGGTGTACCGCTCGTAGCTGCGCCACGAGTCGTCCATGACCTGGTGCAGGGTGGCCCGCAGCAGGTCGGGATCGGGCGACGCCGCCGGGTCGAAGGTCAGGTCGATCCACTCGTCGAGCACCGCCTCCGGGCGCAGCCGGGGGTCCCAGGCGAGCCGGCCGAAGGCGTACAGGTTGGCCTGGGCCAGCGGGTGCCCGGTCCAGAACCGGTCGTCGCCCACGTTCGAGACCGCGACCAGGTCGGCGGTCACCTCGGCGACCGTCCGGTCACCGTCACCCCAGGGCGTGAACCGCAGCACCTCGCTCCACCAGGGGGCCAGGTGGCAGACGTGCCGCTGCTGACCGGTGTACTCCTGGGTCACCTGGAACTCCACAGCCAGCCGGGTGCCGGGCATCGCGGCGATCACCGGGGAGACCGGCTCGCGCGGCTGGAAGTCGATCGGACCGTACTTGACCTGCACGATCACGTTGTCCCGGAACCGGCCGTCGAGCGGGGCGAAGTGGTCGTAGGCGGCTCGGGCCCGGTCCGTCGAGCGGTCCCGCCAGTCCTGCCGGTGGTTGTAGACGAAGGCTCGCCAGTGCACCACACCGCCGTGCGGTGCCAGCGCCTCGGCCAGCAGGTTCGCCCCGTCGGCGTGGTCCCGGCCGTAGCTGAACGGCCCCGGCTGGCCCTCCGAGTCGGCCTTGACCAGGTAGCCGCCGAAATCCGGGATCCGGGCGTACACCCGCCGTGTGGTCTCCGCCCACCAGCCGCGTACCGCCTCGTCGAGCGGGTCGGCGGTGGGCAGGCCGGCGAGGACGACGGGCGCGGCGAAGGTGACCGCCAGGTGCACCCGGATGCCGTACGGCCGCAGTTCGTCGGCGATCTCGGCGACCTCGTCGAGCCGCTCGGTGAGCAGCCGCGCCTCGGTGGCGTGCACGTTTACGTTGTTCACCGCCACCGCGTTGATCCCGCACGCGGCCAGCAGTCGCGCGTACGCCCGCAGCCGGGCCCGGTCGCGTCGGGGTCGGCCGTGCCGCCAGAAGATCGACCCACCGGCGTACCCGCGCTCGACCTGCCCCATCACCGGATGCACGTCGATGTTGTC
Source organism: Micromonospora sp. PRAS1 (assembly GCF_059553435.1). NCBI lineage: Bacteria > Bacillati > Actinomycetota > Actinomycetes > Micromonosporales > Micromonosporaceae > Micromonospora > Micromonospora sp. PRAS1. Next base: position 96,076 of record NZ_JCANNB010000008.1, on the reverse strand, counting down.
CCAGTGGTTCAGCATCCGCCGAGGCAGCGCGGGGCGGTGTACCCGCACCGGGTGCGGCGGACCGAACGCCGCCGCTCCGATCCGGACCACCTCGAACAGTCCGTAGAGGAGCCCGGCGGGCGCGTCGGCCAGCACCACCGTGACCCCGCCGGTACGAGCCAGCGCGAAGCCCTCGGCACCGAGCGGCCCGACGTCGGCGGCGACGAGTTCGGCGTGTGCCGCCCCAGCAAACCCGCCGGGATTCCACGCCCGCACGGCGTCAAGATCGCTGTGCGGGGTCAGCGCGAGCACCAGCTCGGCCGGGGGGCCGCCGGGTGGGTCGGCCGCCCGCCGGACGGTGCCGCCGTGTTCGGCGCAGGCCCGCTCGACCTCCCCGAACACCGTGTCGACGAGCGTCCCGGCGCCGAGGACGACTGTGTGCCGGGAGCCGACGGCGCGAAACGCCACCGGCGGCAGCCAGGCCGGATGCGCGTCGGAAACGGGCATGGTCACGGGCACCGCCGGCGATACCGTCGCATTGCGCAGATCGTAATGATCCCCTCGAATGCGTCAAGGTACTTCCGGAAATCGTCGCCTCCCCGAGGTCGGTCGTTTGGCGGGGCCCGGCACGGGTAGACGCACCATCCGTGGCGAGAAGGAGGCCGGCGAGGTGGACGACAACCAGTTCATCGATTCCGTGGCGAACCGCACGGGCGCGTCAGCCGAGCAGGCCACCGCCATCGCGCGGGCCACGCTGACCACCCTGGCCGAACGGATCGACGGCGGCGAGGCACGGGACCTCGCCGACCGGCTGCCGGAGGCGCTGCGGGCGTACACCTTCGCTCCCGGCGAGACCGCCGAACCGTTCGGACTCGACGTGTTCGTGCAGCGGGTCGGCGGCCGGGCGGACGTTGAGCCGGACCTGGCCGAAGCTGGCATCCGGGCGGTTTTCGACACCATCCGCGACGCCATCGGGGCGGGCGACTACGACGACGTCATCGCGCAGTTGCCCGCCGAGCTGTGGCAGGTGGCCGACCCGACGCCGCCGTACGACGGATAGCACCAGCCGGGACCGGGCCTACAAGATCGCCGGTTCCAGGTACACCGGGAGATGATGTCCGGCCTGCGCGCAGAACATGGCCACCTCGTAGGCCATGTCACCGACCTCGGCGTCACCGTCGATGCCGACGGCGAGGATCGCGCCGTTGCCGGTCGTGGCGTGGAACAGGAACGCCCGCGACATCTGCACCACGACCTGGTGCAACTCGCCGTCCCCGCAGACCCGGGCGGCGGCCAGGCCGAGCGACTGGAGGCCGCAGACCATGCTGGACAGCTGCGTGGCGAGTTCGTCGTCGATGTCGCGGGACGCTCCCAGCAGGATCCCGTCGGGCGAGAGCACCACCGCGAACTGGGCACCCGGTACCCGGTCGACGATGTCGTCGAGCGCGCGGCCGAGGTTGTCGGCGGTGGCCACAGCAGGGGTCATGGGCTGTCCTCTCGTTCGGGATCGGTGACTGCGTTCTCGGGCGTCCGGTGCGGCCGGAGCTGACGGTCACGGCGCTCCGTCGGTCCGCCGGATGCTCCCACTTTCGTACCAGAGTCACTCCGGCATCAGGAGCCCCAACGTCCGCCGATTCCGCTCCTCGCTCCGCCCAACGTACGACGTCCCTGCTCACCCCGATCGGACGGGTCGGACCTTTTGCTCGTTCCGGCGCGTCGGCGCGCTCACGCTCGGTAGTTCCAGCACGTTCACGGTGGGTAGCGCGAGCGAGTCCGCCGCGTGGCGGCGATCAGAGCGACCGGGCCGGGCCGCGCAACCCGACCAGACCCGGCACCGTGACCCGCCCGAGTTCGCCGCCGGTGGCCGCCGGGTCGTGCCAACTCACCGCCGCCCGCTGGCCGACGTAGAGCCGGTCGGCGGCGGGGCTGAGGGCGAGGCCGCAGACCGGGTCGACCACCGACCACTCGGCAGCGGTGCCGAGTTTTTCGAGGCCGGCGCTCCACACGGCCGGGCCGGCAGCAACGAAGAGCCGGTCGGCACCGGCCACCGCGTACGCGGATCCGGTGGCGGCGACGAAGGTCGCGGTACGGCGTACGGTCAGTTCCTCGGTGGAGATCTCCGCGACGCGACCGGAGGTGACGTCGACGACGTAGAGTCGGCTGCCGTCCGGGGTGATCGCCATCGCGTGTCCCTCGGCCGGGCCCTCGCCGAACGGGTGCGGCAGGTCGACGCAGTACGCCCAGCGCTGCTCCAGGTGCAGGGTGTGCACGAAGGCGTGCACGTCGCTGCCGGCCCGCCCGCTGATCCGGTCCCGGGTGTGCCGGTGGTCGGGCTGGTGGGTGTAGAGCGTGTAGAGCACGGCGCGGTCCTGGTCGAGCACCGCCTGTCGCCCGTCGCCGCGCATCTCCTCCTCGGCACCGGGCGGGATCGGTGCCTTCAGTCGGGTGAGGAGCGGGCCGGCGCTCCCGGTGGCGAGGTCGACCAGGCGGACCCGGTAACGGTCCGGCGCGTTCGGCGGCAGCCACTCCAGCACGAAGAGCCCGCTGTGGTCGCTGGTGAACGCCTCCGGGACGAAGTTGCCCGGCAGGTCCAGCCGCCGCCCGACGCCGTCGGCGTTGACGATCAGCACGGCGGTGCTGTCCCGCCCGTCCGGGCGTTCCTCGGTGACGCTGACCTCCTCGGTGGTCAGCGCCACCATCGTCCCGTCGGCAGAGACGGTCTGCGGCACCCAGTGGCCGGGCAGCCGCACCCGGTCGCCGGCGGTGCCGCTGGCGGCGTCGACGCGCCACAGGGCGGTGTCGGCGCCGTCGGGTTCGCTGGCGTGGATCAGCCGACCGTCGGCGGTGGCGACCGCCGCCCGGATCTTCTGCCGGTCGGTGCCGCGCAGCACGCCGAGCGCGCCGTCGAACTCGATCAACAGTGGGTCCGGGATCGGGACGGCGTCGGTCCGGGCCGCCGGGCGACGAACCGGATCGCAACCGGCAAGCGCGGCGGCGCCCGCGCCGGCCAGGGCGGTCAGCAGGGTACGGCGGGAGGTCGTGCGCTTCGGATTCATGCCCGGGTGACACCGCCGCATCCGTCGAGGTTCCGTCCCGCGAGACATGCCCGGTGACAACGCCGCACCCCGCCGAGGTTGCTTCCGGCGAAAGTGGAACCGGCACGGCGTCGGCGGTGTCATGACAGTGATCGCACCGGAGGTTCCCCTGGACGACGAGGAGTTCGTCAGCCGAGCTCAGGCCGGCGACCTGGTGGCGTACGAGTCCCTGGTCGCCCGGCACACCGCGTCCGCGTACCGGACCGCGGTGCTGCTCGGCGCGGGCTCGGACGCGGAGGACGTCATCCAGGAGGCGTTCGTGAAGGGCTACCGGAAGTTGTCCCGTTATCGCGGGGACTCCTCGTTCCGCTCCTGGCTGTTGGCGATCGTGGCGAACGAGACCCGCAACCTGCACCGGTCCCGGGACCGACGGCACGGCCTGGCGCTGCGGGCCGCCCGGGTGGCCCCGGGTTCCGAGGTCGGCGAGGACTCTGCGGTCGGCGGGGTCCTCGCCGGGGAGCGCCGGACGGCGCTGGTGCGGGCGCTGCGGTTGCTTCCGGCCCGGGACCGGGAGGTGATCGTCTGCCGGTACTTCCTCGACCTCAGCGAGGACGAGACCGTCGCGATGCTCGGCTGGCCCCGGGGTACGGTCAAGTCCCGGACCTCCCGGGCGCTGGTGAAGCTGCGTAGCCTGCTCGACGTCGAAGAGGTCAGCCATGGATGACCTGGAGCGGGAGCTGCGCGAACTCTCCGGGTGGCTGGCCACCCCCGAGCCGCCCGACGTCACGGCCCAGGTGCGCGCCCGGATCGCCGCCCCGTCCCGCCCGGTCACCGGCGACCGCCGACGACGATGGCGGTACGCGGTGGCCGCGGGGTTGGCCGCGCTGCTCGTCGCGCTGCTGCCGCCCGGCCGGGCCGCCGTCGCCGACGCGGTCACCGGGCTGCTGCGCTTCGCCGGGATCACCATCAGCACATCTGGCCCGCCGGTGCTGCCGACCGGCGTCCCCGCGCCGCTGCCCGGCCAGCGGCCGACCGGGCTGGACGAGGCGCAGCACGCGGTCCGATTCCCGATCCGGGTGCCGGCGGCACTGGGCCCGCCCGAGCGGGTGCTGGTGGCCGATCCGGACGGCACCGGCGGTCACCGGGTGGCGAGCCTGCTCTACCGCGACGGCACCGTACGCCTGGACGCCTTCGACGGTCGGCTCGACCCGGTCTTCTTCAAGCAGCTCGCCGGCATCGGTCCGGAGTGGACGCAGGTCGGTGCGGCATCGGCGATCTGGTTTTCCGCACCGCATCCGGTGTCGTACGTGGATCGCGCCGGCACGGTCCGGCAGGAGAGCGCCCGGCTCGCCGCCGCCACCCTGATCTGGGAAGACCAGGGGGTGACCTACCGGCTGGAGGGCGAGCTGACCAGGGCCGAAGCCGTCGCGATCGCCAGCTCTCTGGGCTGACCGGGCACCCGGCACGGCCCGAGCAACGCTTACCGGGAGTTTTTCCGAAATCGAATCACCCAGATTTGCGGATATAACCGTCTAAATTGGGCGGCTGCATGTCCACGTCGCCCCCTCGATCGCCGCCAACCTGCCCGATCATTCGGGTGGAAGTTTCGGAAACGTGTCTTGTTTTTTTCGGTTCGGTCTGCGACTGTTTTGGCCGTCGGTGGCCCGGTCCTTCCGGTCGACCGCGATGCGATACGGCCGCGAGCCGAGCCCGGACCAGCGCCTGTCGACAAGGGAAGCTCTCCGTCCTCCCTCGATGAATGCCCTGGTCGGCAGCTCCGTTCGCTGGAGAGCTTCAGGTGGACAGTCTCGGCAGGAGAGGAAGTCTGATGAGGGCGAGAAAACTACTTGCGGTATCGGTAGCGCTGGCGACCGGCGTGCTGGGCACAGCCGCCTGCGGTGCCGACGACTCGGCGAACCGCGGCAGCGACGGCAAGGTCACCATGAGCTTCTGGCACAACGCCACCACCGGCGAGGGCAAGGCCTTCTGGGCGAAGACCGTCGCCGACTTCGAGGCCGCCAACTCGAACGTGAAGATCGAGATCCAGTCCATCCAGAACGAGGACCTGGACGGCAAGCTCCAGACCGCTCTCAACTCCGGTGACGCCCCCGACATCTTCATGCAGCGCGGCGGCGGCAAGATGGCCGCGATGGTCAAGGCCGGCCAACTGCTCGACATCACCGACTCGATCGCCGACGCGACCAGGCAGGTGATCTCGGAGGGATCGTTCACCGCGCAGACGATCGACGGCAAGGTCTACGCGATGCCGGTCGCGGTCCTGCCCGGCGGCTTCTTCTACAGCAAGGATCTGTTCGCCAGGGCGGGCATCACCCAGCCGCCGGCCACGCTCGCCGACCTCCAGGCCGCCGTGGCGAAGCTGAAGGCGGCGGGCGTGCAGCCGATCGCCCTCGGTGCGAAGGACGCCTGGCCGGCCGCCTTCTACTACTACTTCTTCGCGCTGCGCGAGTGCAGCTCGGAGACGATCACCCAGGCCGGTCAGACGATGAACTTCGACGACCCCTGCTGGCTCAAGGCCGGTCAGGACGTGCAGAACTTCGCCGCGACGCAGCCGTTCAACAACGGCTTCCTGACCACCTCGGCGCAGCAGGGCGCCGGCAGCTCCGCCGGCCTGCTCGCCAACCGCAAGGCGGCGATGGAGCTGATGGGCGCCTGGAACCCCGGCGTCATCGCCGACCTGACCCCGGACAAGAAGCCGCTGCCCGACCTGGACTGGTTCCCCTTCCCCAGCGTCGACGGCGGCGCGGGCCAGCCCGGCGCGATCCTCGGCGGTGTCGACGGCTACTCCTGCTCGGCCCAGGCCCCCAAGGCGGAGTGCACCGCCTTCCTCAACTACATCGCGAAGACCGACGTGCAGCAGGCCTACTACGTCGCTTTCAAGGCGCCACCGGTGAACAGCGAGGCGCAGGCCGCCGTCGAGGAGCCGCACCTGAAGTCCGTGCTCGCGGCGTACAACGAGGCGCCGTTCGTCTCGCAGTGGCTCGACACGGTCTACGGGCAGAACGTCGGCAACGCCCTGAACACCGCAGTGGTGAACATGCTGGCCGGCAAGGGCGACCCGCAGGGCATCGTCGACGCGGTCAAGACCGCCGCCAAGAGGGCGCAGTAGCTCAACCGCCATGTCTGACACGCAACCCGAGACCGTACGGCTCGCGCCGGACCCGTCGCCGGGTCTGACGGAGGTCGGGGGTGACACGCCCGTCGTGTCGCCCCCGCCTCGGGCCCGTCGACGCAAGGGCATCGGCTGGCCGGCCCGGCTGGAGATCGCGCTGATGACAGGGCCGACACTCCTCGTGTTCCTGTCCTTCGTGATCCTTCCCGTAGCCATGGCCGCGTACTACGGCTTCTACAGCTGGCAGGGGTACGGGCCACCCCAGGACTTCGTCGGCTTCCGCAACTACCTGCTCATCTTCGAGGACGGCACGTTCGTCGACGCCCTGCGACACAACGGCGTGATCGTGGTGCTGTCACTGCTGCTCCAGGGGCCGGCGGCGATCCTGCTCGCGCTGCTGCTGAACCGGCAGATCCGGGGGCAGACGCTCATCCGGGTGCTCGTCTTCATCCCGTACGTGATCTCCGAGGTGGTCGTCGGTACCGGCTGGAGCCTGATGCTGCACGGCGACGGCGTCGTCAACGCCGTCCTCGGGAGGATCGGGCTGGGCTGGCTGCAAGCCGACTGGCTCTCCGATCCGAAGATCGCGATCTGGACGCTGATGGGCATCCTCACCTGGAAGTACATCGGCTTCGCCGTGATCCTCTTCCTGGCCGGGCTACAGGGCATCCCGGACGAGCTGACGGAGGCTGCGGCGATCGACGGGGCGTCGTACTGGCAGATCCAGCGGCGCATCACGCTGCCGCTGCTCGGCCCGACGATCCGCATCTGGGCCTTCCTGTCGATGATCGGCGCCCTGCAACTGTTCGACCTGGTCTACATCATCTGGGGCCAGTACGTGGCGGCGACGGCCGGCACGTCGACGATGGCCACCTACATGGTGGCCAACGGGCGGAACGCGGGCGAGTACGGGTACGGCAACGCGGTCGCCGTGGTCCTCTTCTTCATCTCCCTCGTCGCCGCCCTGTTCTACCAGCGGTTCATCCTGCGCCGGGACACCGAGGGCGCGATCACCGGAGGGAGGAGCTGATGGCCGCCACCGCCGTCTTCGGGCGCCGGGCGAGGCGATCCCGCCAGCGACTGGCGTGGGGAGACCCGTCCGTCTACTTCGTCGCGTTGCTGCTCATCGGGATGATGCTGGCCCCGGTGGTCTACATCATCCTCGGTGGCTTCCGCACCAACGCGCAGATCACCACCGACCCCGCCGGCTGGCCCAGCCCGTGGCGGGTCGAGAACTACCTCGACGTGCTGACCGGCGGGACGTTCTGGCGTCAGGTGTTCAACTCCACGCTCGTCGCCCTGTGCACCACCGCGGGCGTGGTCACCCTCGGCCTGATGACCAGCTTCATCATCGCGCGGTACCGGTTCCGGGGGCGGGGGGCGATGTATTCGCTCTTCGCCGCCGGCCTGATGTTTCCGCTGACCGTGGCGATCACCCCGCTGTACATCCTGGTCAAGAACCTCGGCCTGATGAACACGCTGCCGGGGGTGATCCTCCCGCAGATCGGCTTCGGCATCCCGATGACCATCATCATCCTGGTGCCGTTCGTACGGGCCATCCCCGACGAGATCCAGGAGGCGGCCTCGATCGACGGCTGCGGCCGACTGGGTTTCTTCTGGCGGATGGTGCTTCCGCTGGCCATGCCGGGAGTCATCACCGTGGGCATCCTGACCTTCATCCAGAGCTGGAACGGCTACCTGCTGCCGCTGTTCATCCTGAACCGGGAGGAGACCTTCACGCTGCCTCTCGGCGTGCAGGCCTTCGCGTCGCAGTACTCGGTCGACACGGCCAAGGTGCTGGCGTTCACCTCGCTGTCGATGATCCCGGCGCTGCTGTTCTTCAGCCTGTTCCAGCGACGGATCGTCGGCGGCCTGACCGGAGCCGTCAAGGGCTGACCGACGGACTGCGCGCTTGACCGCCAGGGGGGTGAGGTGCGGGGACTGGCATTGTTCGACTAGACAGTTAGCCGTACCGGATCTTCCTCGGACGGCGGGAGCGCATGTCACCATCCCTGCTCAGCTGGCTGGCCGGCGGTGTGCTGCTGGTCGCCGCCGGCCTCGTCACCACGTTGTTGCCCCGCCGCCGCGCCCGCCTCGAAGAGACCCGGGTGGCCTGGTCGACCGCGCGGGCGGCGATCGACAGCGCCACGGTCAGCCGGGACGCGACCCCGGTACGGGTGGCCGAGGCCGAGCGCCTGCTGGCCCGCGCCGAACTGCTCGCCGCCGAGCGGGGCGGCGCGGCAGCGGCCCGCGCGGCGGCCGAGCACGCGCGCCGCGCCGACGAGTTGTGGCGGGCCGGGTCATGAGGGGCCGGGTACGTCGCGTCGACCTGCTGCGATGGGCGCTGCTCGGTGTGGCCGCGATCGTCCTGGTGGTCTTCCTGCTCGCCCAGCGGCAGAGCATCGACGTCAGCTACGGCCAGTCGCCGGCACCGGCGGCCCGGATCGAGGAGGGCTCGGCCGGGGAGTTGAGCGACGCCACGGTGCCCTCGACGGAGGAGATGACCGCGCTGGTGGCCGCCGACCCGGTGGTCCGGCTGCCCGGTGCCGTGGCCCGCTGGGACGAGCAGCGGGTCCGGGCGGCGATCGGCGACGACGACATCCGGATCCTGGTCGCTCCGCCCGGCCTCGACGAGGCCGAACGCAAGCGGGTTCGGGCGGTCGAGAACGCCACCGTACGGGTGATCGGCACCCAGGTCGGCGGCGGCGCGTACCTGGCGACCCCGGACCGCCTCGACGGTTGGCGGGCCCAGTTCGCCAGCCGCGACGTGACCGGCCAACTGGTCACCATGATCTCCAAGCTGCGCGACGTACCGGCCCCGCCCGGCCGGGACTCTCCGAGCTGGCGCGAACCGTCCACGGCAGAGCTGACCACCGTGCTTGCCGATCTGCGCGCCGACGGGCTGCACAGCGGCCCCGGTGCCACCCTTACCCGAGTGTCCGAGGAGGTCAGCCGGTCCGCCTTTCCCGATGGGGCGTGGTACGTCGCGCTGCCCGCCCAGCCGTACGGCGAACCGCTGCCCGCGTACGGGCCGGCGTTGGCCCGGCTCGCCCCGGACCGCCCGATCCTGGTGATGTACGGCGAGTGGATCGAGTACCACGGTCCGGCCGCCCCGGAGTTCGCGGAGCTGGCCGGGGCGAGCTTCTACGCCCAGTTCGGTGACCGGCTCAGCCGGTACGACTATTCACAGCAGAACGTGCTCGGCGCGTACCTGAGCCGGGTCACCGACATCCGGTACGCGGGTCTGTTCGACCGCCCGCTGCCGTACCGGCCGCTCGACCCGCTGCGGGTGGCGCTGCCGGCGCTGCCCTGGATCTTCGCGGCCTGCGTGGCGGGTTTCGTGGTGCTGTCGGTCCGCTCGCTGCACCGCTCCGGTGTGCTGGGCGGTGGCCGGCGGCAGGCGGCGCGCCCGGCCCGGCTGGCCGGCCTCACCGCGCTCGCCGTCGAAATGTCGCTGCTCACCGATGCCCGCAGCAACCCGGCGCTGACCCGGGGCATCGGCAAGCTCCAGGCCGCCCGAACGGCGCTGGACAAGGGCCTGCCCGCATCCCATGTGGGCCGGCTGCTGGACGACGCGGCGACCGAACTGGACGAGACCGCCCGGCTCGTGGGCATCGCCAGCTATCGGCCCGACCACTACCTCCAGGGCAGGCTCTCGTGATCGCCACGCTGCGTCGCTGGCTCGGCGACCTCTTCGGTACCCGCTTCGGCCGTGCCGTGCTGGCCTGCCTGGCGCTGGCCGGGTGGGCGTTGTGGTCCGGCGGGATCTTCGACGGCCCGATCGCCCGCGAGGTCCGTTCCTCGTCGATGTACGTCGCGCCCGGGGTCGAGCTGGACCGGTCCGCCGCCGAGCGGGCCATCGGAAACCGCCGGCTGGTCGTGCTGCTGATGGCGCCCGGAGACGACCTGCCGGCCGCCTGCCAGCAGACCGAGCGCGCCGCAGCGGGCACGGTCGTGCTGGCGATGAGCCGCAACGAGGACGACTGGGACACGTACGGCTGCTCCCGCATCCCCCGGCAGACCGATCGGGACCTGGGTCGGGCGATGGTGGTGGAGACGACGATCGGCCAGGGTTCCGACGCCTTCGTCGACCAGCCGGTGGAGGCGGTGAAGATGGTCGTGCTCAACTACGACCGGCTGGTCCGCGCCGGCATCGTCCCCGACGGCGCCCGGACGATCAGCCCGTCGCTGCCCCGGTACCTGCTGGCCGGCGCGGCGGTCGGCGGCGTGGTGGCCGGAGCGACGGTGCTCTGGCTCATCGGCCGCCGGGCCGGCCGACTCGCCGACGCCCGGCAGGTTCGCCGCACCGAGCGGGCCGACGCCCGGGCCACGCTCACCGCCGCCACCGCCGCCCTCGCCCAGCAGATCATCGACCTCGACCAGCGGTACGCGGAACGCTCGGGCGGCGACGTCCGCCCGGCGTACCTGCGGCTGGCCGGCGACTACGCTCGGCTGCTCGACGATGTCACGGCGGTCGAGGGCGACGACGAGGCCGCCGTACGCCAGCTACGCCGCCAGGTCAACGCGATCAGCCGGCGGGCGTCCCGGCTCGCCAGCGAGTCCTGACCACAGTCGCTCGTACTTTGGGCCGATCCGCCGGTGCCGTCGGATTCCTACCATTGGTGCGTGCCCGCTCTGCTGCGCTCCGTGTGGGACGAGCCGCGCCCGTCCGGCGCGCCCCGGCGCGGCTGGCGGGACTGGCTGCTGCTCGGCCTCTTCGTGTCGGCCGCGCTGCTCGAAGGGCTGCTCCGGCCGGAGCTTGCCTGGCGGACCGGCACGGTGATCGTGACGGTGGCGCTGATCCCGACGCTGCTGTGGCGGCGGACCCACCCGCTGCTGATGGTGGCGCTCGCCTTCGGGTTGCTCGGCCTGCTGCCGCTGCTGACCGGACCGGAGGTCACGGAGCTGGCCGCCGGGACGTTCGTGCTGCTGCTGGCGTACGCGCTGTTCCGCTGGGGCTCCGGGCGTGAAGCGCTGCTCGGTACGGCGATCATCGTGGGCAAGGTCTGCCTCGGCGCCGCGATCGGGCAGCTCGGGCTCGCCGACCTGCTCGGCGGCTTCGTCGTCCTCTTCGCGGTGCTGGCCGCCGGTGCCGCGCTGCGCTACCGCGCCGGTGCCCGACAACGCGAACTCGACGGCGCCAAGCTGCTCGAACGGGAACGGCTCGCCCGCGACCTGCACGACACCGTCGCCCACCACATCTCGGCCGTGGCGATCCGCGCCCAGGCCGGGCTCGCGGTGGCGGCGACCCGCCCGCAGGCGGCCACCGAGGCACTCCGGCTGATCGAGGTCGAGGCGTCCCGGGCCCTCGCCGAGCTGCGCGACCTGGTCCGGGTGCTGCGCGACGACACGCCACCGGAGCTGGCACCCGTCCCGCAGGTGTCGGACCTGGCCCGGCTCGCCGAAGGTCCACCGACCGAACCCGCCGTGCACGTGGAGATCGTCGGTGACTCCGCAGCCCTCACCCCGGCGGTGGGCAGCACGGTCTACCGGCTGGCCCAGGAGTCGGTCACAAACGCCCGCCGGCACGCCCGGCACGCGACCCGCATCCAGGTCCGCGTGCAGGTGGACGAGCGCACGGTACGGCTCCAGGTGACCGACGACGGCGAAGCCGCCGGCCGATCGGGCGGCTCGTCGGGGTACGGGCTGGTCGGCATGACCGAACGGGCCGGCCTGCTCGGCGGCACCTGCCAGGCCGGTCCCGGCCCGGAGCGGGGCTGGCTGGTCGTCGCGGTACTGCCCCGGACGGCGGCGTGACCGGGCCGCCGACCGCCGCGCCGGTGCCGGCCGGTGCGCGACCGGTGCGGGTGGTCGTCGCGGACGACCAGGAGATCGTCCGGACCGGGCTGGCGATGATCCTCGACGCCCAGCCCGGCATCGAGGTCGTCGGCCAGGCAGCCGACGGCAGGCAGGCGGTCGAGCTGGCCCGGCGGCTACGCCCGGACGTGTGCCTCTTCGACATCAGGATGCCCGGCGTCGACGGCATCGAGGCCACCCGCCTGCTCGCCGGGCCGGCGGTCGCCGAACCGCTCGCCGTCGTCGTCATCACCACATTCGACCTCGACGAGTACGTCTACGCGGCACTGCGCGCCGGTGCCCGTGGTTTCCTCCTCAAGGACGCCGGCTCGGCCCTGCTGGCCCAGGCGGTGCACGCCGCCGCCAACGGTGATGCGCTCATCGCCCCCAGCGTGACCACCAGACTGTTGACGGTCTTCGCCGACAGTGGACCGGCCGTACCGCCGCCGCAGCCGGTCGAGCCGCTCACCGACCGTGAGGAGCAGGTGCTCGCGGCCGTGGCCCGGGGACGGACCAACAGCGAGATCGCCGGCGAGTTCCACATCAGCCTCAGCACCGTGAAGAGCCACATCGCAAGCCTGATGGCCAAGCTCGGGGCCCGGAACCGGGTCGAGATCGCGATCTGGGCGTACGAGACCCGCCGGGTGTCTGGCGGTGGCCGGCGCTGACGCCCGACTTTGGTACGACGACGTACTCGCACCATCGGCCGGGGCGACCGGAGCCCGCGCGCCGATGAGTTCCCGCCGCCAGAACCGCACGATCAGGGCATGTCCGCGAAGCGTCCCGGTCGCCGGGAGTGGTTGATCCCCGCCGGCCTGATCCTGCTCAGTCTCGTACCGGTGGTCGCCGGTGCCGTCCGCGTCGTCCAACTCTCGGTCGGTGTCGCGGTGACGCCGGAGAACGCCCGGTTCGTCGGTGATCCGGCACCGGTGGTCGTACACATCGTCTCCGCGACCCTGTACTGCCTGCTCGGCGCGTTCCAGTTCGCGCCCGGCCTGCGCCGCCGGCAGCCACGCTGGCACCGGCTCGCCGGACGGCTGCTGGTCCCGGCCGGGATCGCCGCCGCGCTCGCCGGAGTCTGGATGGCCCTGTTCTACCCGCTGCTGCCGATCGACGGTGCGCTGCTCATCGGGCTGCGGGTGAGCTTCGGCGCCGCGATGGCGGCGAGCATCGTGCTCGGCTTCGTCGCGGTCCTGCGGCGCGACATCGTCCGGCACCGCGCCTGGATGATCCGGGGGTACGCCATCGGCCAGGGTGCCGGCACCCAGTTCCTGACCCACCTACCGTGGCTGCTGGTGATCGGCCCGCCGAGCGAGCTGACCCGGGCGCTGCTGCACGCCGCCGGCTGGCTGATCAACATCGCGGTCGCCGAATGGATCATCCATCGCGGTACCGCGCACCGAGCGACCGTGCCGCCACGTCGATCGCGGCCGGTCGCCCACGCCGCACAGCCGTGACGAAGGCCGGGCAGCGCCGTATGCTGCCGACGTCATCGAGCCACAGATGGGAGCCACGATGCGCCTCGACATGGTGACGGTCCCCGCTTCGCCGCGAGAGCACGCCGGGCGCTGACCGGTCCACCGCCGGGCCTACCGGCGGTGCGCTGCTCCTCGCCGCGGAGCGGTCCTGTGTCGACCGTTTCCCTTCCTGGCTCGAGGAGCATTTTGCGTGCCCTGTCATCCGCGCGTCTCGGCGCGGACTTCACCAGACTCTGGACCGCCTCGGCGGTCTCCAACATCGGCGACGGAGTCACCATGGCGGCCGGTCCGCTGCTGGTGGCCGCCGTCAGCGACGACCCGGCCCTGATCGCCGGTGCGGTCTTCGCCCAGCAACTGCCCTGGCTGCTGTTCGCCCTGGTCAGTGGCGTGTACGTGGACCGACTCGACAGGCGCCGGCTGGTCGTGGCGGTAAACCTGCTGCGGGCCGCCGCCCTCGCCGCGCTGACCCTGACCGTCGCCACCGACACCGTCACCGTGGCGGTGATCTACGCGGTGGTCTTCCTGCTCGGCACCGGCGAAACCCTCGCCGACACCGCGCTGGGCGCCCTGCTGCCGTCAGTGGTCACCGCCGACCGGCTACCCGCCGCCAATGCGCGGCTGGCCGCCACCTTCACCATCGGCAACCAGTTCGTCGCCAAACCGCTCGGTGCCTGGCTCTTCGTCATCTCCGCCGCCGTACCGTTCGGCCTCAACGCCCTGACCTTCGCCGCCTCGGCGGCGCTGATCGCGACCCTGCCGCCGGGACAGGCCCAACCGGTCAGGCCCACGCACGCCCCGCCGGTCAGGTCGCTGCGCGGCGACATCGCCGAGGGGATGCGGTGGCTCTGGCGACACCGGCTGCTCCGGACCCTCGCCGTGAGCATGGGTCTGGCCAACGTCGCCTTCTGTGCGGCGTTCGCCGTCTTCGTGCTCTACTGCCGGCAGCGACTCGGTCTGTCCGATCTCGGGTACGGCTTCCTGCTGACCACCTTCGCGGTCGGCGGTCTGGCCGGCACCACGGTCGCCGCCCGGCTCGGGCGGACGTTCGGCAATTCGACGGTGCTGCGGACGGGCCTGCTCGTCGAGGTGGCCACCCACCTGGTCCTGGCGGTCACGACCACGCCCTGGGTGGCGGCGACCGCCATCGTCCTGTTCAGCCTGCACGGCATGGTCTGGGGCATCACCGTCGCGTCGATCCGGCAGCGACTGGTGCCGGATGCACTGCGTGGCCGGGTCGGCAGCACGTACGCGCTGCTGGACCTGGGCGGCGCCGCACTCGGTTCCCTGCTCGGTGGCCTGTTCGCCAGCGCGTGGACGGTCACCACGCCGTTCTGGATCGCCGCCGGGACGGTGGCCGTCGTCGCCGCCCTCGCCTGGCGTCCGCTCGGCGAGGCCGCCAGCTGATCACCCGACGCCCGGCCCGCGAGCAGGCACACCCCTCCTCGCGGGCCGGACACTAATCAGCGCCGTACGCTGCGAACTCGGCATACGGCGGGATGGTGGATTTTGGCGTGATACTTCAGCCGGGACGGTGATGACGGGTCGGTGGCATGAGCAGGCCCGCCCGCCAGTACCATGCCGGGATGGGTAGATTCCTGGCACTCTTCAACGGCGCGGCTGATGAGGCCGACAAGGCCGAACTCACCGAACAGCAGCAAACGGAATTCATGAACGCCTGGGTGTCATGGGCGCAGGCCAACGAGAAAGCTCTCATCGATCCCGGTGCTCCGTTGAACGCAAAGAAGTTGGTCACGGCGCAGGGAGTCGAGGATTTCACCGACACTCTGACCGGCTACACCATCGTTGAGGTGGACTCGCACGACGAGGCGGTGCAGATCTTCGCCGGGCACCCGCACCTGAAGCTCTTCGCCGGAAACTCAATCGCAGTCCTGGAGTGTCCGCCTCCGCCCGGCTGATACACCCGTCCGCAGGTTGCTCCGGGCTGAGCTCTCGTTTCGGGTGTGCGGTCGGAGGAAAGCGACCCTCGCCGTGAGTCTGCCGCCCCGGGTCCGCGATCTCCTGCCATTGGTCGAGCGGTACGGCCAGCGCTGCCAGCGAGTACAGGGCGGTGAGCCCGAACTCTCGTCGCTCCACATCATGTCCTCAGGCGTTGATGAGGTCTCGTGCGTCTTGGCAGAACCGGCGGACAGCTGGCGTACGCCGGTATGGCCGCAGAGTGCCGACCAGGTTACGGACGTGCTTGATGCACCTGGCGGAGGTTACCTGCCCGGTGAGGGTCTGCACGGCCTGGCCGCCAAGGGCGAGGGCCTTGTCCAGCTCAGGGTGCGCCTGCTGGACATAGGTGGTGGCGAGCAGCGCGTTGCGCAGCGCACCCTCGCGGGTGTACTCGTTGTCCTGTAGTCGCAGCGCGGTCCGTAGATGGTCGCGGGCGCGTGCCCAGTCTTCGAGCTTGACATAGCAATAGCCCGCCTGAGCGTGGGCCTGCGCCTCGTTGATCCAGTAGGACCAGTCGGGATCGCCATGTTCCGGCCGGCTGTCGGTGAACCGGTCGAACGCGTTGTCGAGCGCGCGGTGGGTGTCGGTCTCCGACCGGTTGTTGGCGTACGCCTCGGCAGCCCGCAGGTCAAGGATTGCCGAGACCTTCGGACTGGTGGCGGGATACGTGGTTCGGGCGGTCTCGGCCAGCGTCACCGCCTGGCGGAGTTGCCCGAGATCCTTGGCCTGGCAGGACATGAAGCCGAGAATGTTCGCGCCGAGGCCGCGGTCACCGGCGGCGTTGGCCTGGTAGAGACCCGCGATCCAGAAGCGTTGTGCCTGCGTGTGCTGGCCGCCGTCGAAGGAGAGCCAGCCGGCGAGGCGGAGCAGCTCACCAGCGGTGCCGTGCAGGCGTCGACCGACACTGTCGGGATAGCTGCGCTCCCGCAGGACACCGACCACGGTGCGCAGATGTTGGCGGACCAGCCCCAGGGTTTGACCGCTGCCGAGATGGTCGTCCATACGTCGCAGGCTGGCCGTGATCGCGTCCAGGTGGTCGACGACCTCGCCGGCCAACGGACGGCCGGTGGTCGACGCGACGTCCTGCGGAGATTGAGCGATCATCCACTCGTGCGCCGGCGCGGTCAGCCCGGAGCCGAGCAGGGCGAGGAACGTCCGTCGCTGCATCATGCCCTCAGGTTCGTTCACCACCTCGCCGCCCTGCGGAGTCCCGCAGAAAGACCGCAGCCCGCCGATCGAGCTGCTTTGCGAATACGGGCAGACGGGGACCGAAGCTGCCCAGACGGATTCGGATGTTCTTTACGGCGACGGACGCTCGGCCGGATTTGACGCCTGCCATCGCATCCATGGCGAGGTTCCAGTTCTCGGTCGCCTCGCGAAGTCGTCCTTGGGCGCATTGCACGCCAGCAAGGTTGGCCAGGGTCAGGCTGTGGATGCGCCGATACGCCTCAGAGTTTCGGGTCACGATCGACCGGCGGAATTGGGCTTCGGCCGCAGGCAGGTCACCGAGGTCGCGGAAAGCCTGGCCGGCTTGGCTGGCGAGGGAAGTCTCAGTGAATCCGCTGGTCCGGATCCAGATTGGCTCGTCGTCGGGCTTTGCCTTTGCGAGGTGAGCCTCGGCCGCCGTTATCGTCGCCGAGGTACGCGCCTTGTCCTTCGTCGCTGCGTGACCACGCGCCGTCAGAATGGTGAACAGTGCCGTCGCCGCCGGAGTCGCTCTACCCCTCGACCATTCGAGTGCTGAGGTTGCGAGTTGCAGCGCCTCCTGCCCATGGCCGAGGTCAACCGCCTGGTGTGCCATGGCCCGCAGCGTGAAGCCGGCGAGGGGTCGATCGTCCGCCTCGTTCGCCAGACGCAGCGCTTGGACGTAGTACCGCTGGGCCAGCCCGTGTAGCGACGAATCAAATGCCTTCCAGCCGGCAAGGTAGGTCATCTCGGCCGCAACGCTGAACATGGCCCTGCGGTCCTGGTCGGAGGAGAAGCGACCCTGGAGGAAGCCTGCCACGTCGGAGGTCAGGTATTGAACAACAGCGAGGCGGGCATGACCACCACCGAACCGCTCGTCAGCCTTGCTGAACACGGCCAGCATGTCCCGTACGGCATCGATCTCGCGAGGACCCACGGCGATCCCCCCGCCCTGAGCGCGCCGCCCCCGCTCCGCGATCTCCTGCCATTGGTCGAGCGGTACGGCCAGCGCTGCCAGCGAATACAGGGCGGTGAGCCCGAACTCTCGTCGCTCCAAGTCGGCTCTCCCGACTGTCAGGAGATCGGTGGCCGGTGCTTGCTCCCACCAATCCAGGCCGCCAAGGTCAGGCTCCAGATTACCGCCTTCAAGTAGGCCCAGATCGATTGGATTCACCACGCGGCCGAGCCTGCGAGAGATCGCTTCGGCCAGAAATCGGCACGTCTTGCCGTGGGGCATCACTCCGGCGACCCAGTGTCCGATGTGCGATCGGTCGCAGGACGAAAGATCCTCCCTATTCTCGCGAGCGACCCCGCGAAGGGCTGCGGCGCAGGCTTCGTACGACCACCGACAGTCTTTGATCGCTGCCAGCAACTTCTCGTTGCGCTGCCTCGGTGTCCGCGCCATCCGCTGGCCTTCCTCTTGGCGGCGTTCAACACGTTCAACGTGCCCGCTGACCTCTCGGCCTATCGAGCGACACAACAAGCCACTTCACTTTACGTAGACATTACGACACAGGAGGTGAGGGTGATCGTGGCTGCTACGGCGATGTTTGTCGTGCTCGGTGGGCTGCTGCCGGGTTTCTTGCTCGGGCTGTTCGCGTTCCGGATCAAGTCCCGCTGGTGTCCACGCTGTGGTGAGTCCACTGCGGCCATGACGTCGGTGGGGCGGCAGCGATGAACCGGCCACACCGACGGGACCACAACGCCGTACCACTCGGGCGGCGGGTGGCCGAGCTACGCGCCCGCCGGGGCATGAGCCAACAAGCCTTCGCCGACCGACTCGGCAAGTCGAAGAGCTGGGTCGACAAGGTCGAACGCGGCGTACGCAGGCTCGACCGCTACTCGGTGATCAGGGAGATCGCCGACGTGCTGCGCCTCGACCCGGAGATCCTGCTCGGCCCCCGCCATCCTCCACCGCCCACGACAGCTGGCCTCGACGGGGTCGACGCCGTCCGCGCTGCGCTGGCCAGCTACCGCCACCTACCGGAACGGACCGGCACGGCGGAGCAGGTCCGCCGGCAGGCCGCGCACGCCTGGATGACGTACCAGCACGCCCGCTACCCGCAACTCCTGAACGCCCTACCCGCCCTGCTCGACGCTGCCCACGGCACCCGGAGCCTGCTCGTGGCCACCTATCGGATCACCGCCGCCGTGCTTGTCAAACTCAGCGAACCCCACCTCGCCTGGCTCGCCGCCGACCGCGCCGTCACGGTCGCTGCCGGCGGCCCAACTCTCACCGGCACCGCCAGCATCGCCGTCAGCGAAGCACTCCGCGCCCTCGGGCAACACCGCCTCGCCCTCACCGCCGCCCTTTCGGTGGCGGACGCCGTAGACGACGCCGTACGTGGAAGTCTTTTCGTCCAGGCCGGGCTTGCCGCCGCCGGCACCGGTGACCGCCGCAACACCCACGACCTGCTCGACCACGCCGCAGACCTCGTAGACCGGCGTGCCGGTCGCCCGGACCCGCAGCACATCAGTTTCGGCTCCGGCGCCGTCCAACTGGCCCGCTGCCTCGCCGCGATCCACCTCGGCGACCTTGCCGACGCAATCCACCGGCACGAGCACGCCATCCGCCACCACGGCTGGCGGCACCTACCACCCGAACATCGAGCCGCCCACCTCATCGAGGCTGCCCGTGCCTACCTTGATAACGGCGACGTCGCAAAGGCGGGACAGAAGCTGGTCGCGGCAGACGGCGTCGCTCCCGCCGAAGTCCGCTGCCGTCCCACCGCCCGTACCCTTCTCGCCGAAATCACCCAACGCGGACCGGCACCAGCCGACGTCGCCCGACTCGGCACTGTCCTCTACGACCGGCCCTTGTAGGTCTTGGACGGAATATGCCCTTCTGGGGGCTGTTTTGGACCAAGATCCATTATGGAGGGTGCGACGGCTTGGCTAGGGTCGGGGGATGCAGGACGTCGACGGGGTGGCAGAGGCGTTTCGGACGGCGCGGGGGTTCGACAGCTCGGCGCTCTACAGTCACCTGCTTCCGGTGGTCGCGGACGATCCGGGGCTGCTCGAACTGGCGGCGCGCACCCGGGCAGGGCAGCAGCCGACCTTCGCGCTCTTCGGTGCCGTCCATTATCTGCTGTTGGGCGGCACCATCGACCCGCTGGCCGAGTACTACCCCTCCGTCGTCGGTGACCGGGCCAGGGCGGTCGACGAGGAGACCGGCCCGACCTTCGCCCGGTTCTGTGCGGCGTACGCCGCCGAGATCGCGGCGCTGCTCGCCACCCGGCTGGTGCAGACCAACCAGGTGCAGCGCGCCCTGGTGACGCGGCTCGGGTTGGCGCTGCTGCGCCGCGCGCACCCGGGGCCGGTCTGCGTGGTCGAGGTGGGTTGCAGCGCGGGCCTGAACCTGCGCGCCGACCGCTACGCCTTCACGGTGGGCGGCACGACGATCGGCGAGCCCACCTCGCCGGTGCACATCCCGGTCGACGTGCCGGACGTCCACCTGCTGCCGGCGCTGGACCGGGTGCCGAGCGTCGCCGAGGCCGTCGGGGTGGATCTCGACCCGCCCGATCTCGCCGACGCCGATGACCGGGCGTGGCTGCGCGCGCTCGTCTGGCCGGAGAACGCCAATCAGGCGGATTTGCTGCGGACGGCGATGGCGGCGGTGGCCGGTGATCCGCCCCGGGTGCTGCGGGGCAACGTGATCGACATCGGTGCCGCCGTCGCGGCGAGCCTGCCGCCAGGAGTGCCGCGGCTGGTCGTACACACCGCGACCCGGATCCACGTGCCGGTCGAGCAGCGCCCGGCCTTCGACGCGGCCATCGCGACCTTCGGGGCGGACGGGCCGATGCTGCACCTCGCGCTGGAGGACGACCAGCGCAGCGCGCCCTCCGGGCGGCCGGGCGTCGGGCTGACCGCTACCGACTCCACAGGCAGCCGGACCGTCGCGGTCGCCGACGGCCACCTGGCCTGGCTGGAACCGTTGCCGGCGATGAACGAGGTACGACTCGGCCGGGGGTGACCAGGGACGGCGACCGAGTGACCAGGGACGGCGACCGAGTGACCAGGGACGGCGACCGGGTCACCTCGTCACTATATCTTGCGGGGCAAGATATAGTGACCGCATGAGTTTCCGGGCAATGAGCGAACCCGCGTTCTTCATCCTCACCGCACTTGTCGACGCCCCCCGGCACGGGTACGGCATCGTCGCGGAGACGGCTGAACTTTCCCAGGGTCGGGTGCGGCTGAAAATCGGCTCCCTCTACGGGGCCCTGGACCGGCTCGTCGGCGACGGCCTGGTCGAAGTGGACCGCGAGGAGGCATGGCAGGGACGGCTACGCCGGTACTACCGGCTGACCGAGCGCGGTCGCCATGCGCTCGATGCCGAGGCCCGCCGGCTGGCCGCCAACGCGCACCTGGCCTCGGCCCGACTGGCCGATTCCGGGAGACCGGTCACTGGAGATTCGTCGTGAGCCGCCTGGAGGAGCGCTACCGCCGGGTGCTGCGCCTGCTGCCCGCCGCGTACCGCCGGGAATGGGAAGACGAGATGGTCGCCGCCTTCCTGGAAAGCATGGCCACCGGCGATCCGGAGACAGACGAGTACCTCGCGGACTACGGCCGGCCGAGCCTGCCGGAGATCGCCAGCGTGCTCTCCCTGGCCGCTCGGCTGCGGCTCGGCGGCGTCGGTGCACCACCCCGGGCGTACGCCTGGGGCCAGGCCGTGCGACTGGCGACGCTGATGGGGCTGCTGGCCAATGCCGTCCTGGCCACCGCCGGCATCGGCGTCATGCTGTGGCTTGCCGGACGGATCCCCTGGTTGCCGGTGCCGGCACCGGACCTGGCGCTCACGGTGCCGGAGCAGAGTTGGCACACCACCTGGCAACTCGCGAGTTACGCCTGGCTGCCGGCCTACCTCGCGCTCGTCCTGGGGCACCGGCGGGTGGCCCAGGCGGTCGCCCTGATCGCCGTCGTCCCCCCGGTCATCAGCGGCGTGATCGAGGCCGTCGGCGCCTCGCCATTCTCCGTGACGACCTGGGCCATGCGGGCGACCGACATCGCGCTGCTGCTCGCCATGTCGGCCTTCCGCCACGACTCCCCTCCGGTGCCACGCCGTCCCTGGCTGCTCGCCGTGCCGGTCGGCATCCTGCTGGTCCCGGTGCCACTCTTCGTCGTCCAGGCCAGCACACCGGCGCTTCAGCTGCTGGACTGGCCGGGCCTGGCCTGCCTGGCGGTCACCGTCGCCATCGCGGTCCACCTGGCGCTGCACGCGGTCGGTCGATCGCCCGATGCCGCGCCCTGGTCGCTGGCGTTCAGCCTGCTCGCCACGGCAGCGCTCATCGTCCGGGTCGCGACCCTGGTCGACTACCGCAACCAGGTGCAGCACGCCGCCCTGGCCACAATCGGCTCGATCGAGGTGATCGCCGTGCTGGCCGTCGGCGTGCCCGTCGCCGTACTCGCCGCCCGAAGGTTGCGCCAGCTTCCACCGGCCACCAAGGTCCCAGCCGGGTAGCCCGGTCAGCCAGCGTCCAGCGCCGCTGGCCGAGATCCCTGCCGGGTAGCCGGCACCCGGTCCCGGTCGCCAGGGACGGTTGTCCCGGCGAACTGGGACAGGGTGACCCGGGTGCTCCGGGTCGCTCGCACGCCAGAGTCGGTGAGCGAACCTGACCGAGGAGGCAACGAGCATGTATCCCGCCACGATGTCGGCGAGCCCGACCGACGACGCGACGCCAGAATCCGTACGCCCGAGACGGGCCTGGGCGCTGACCGGCGCGCTCGGCGGCCTGGTCGGCCTGGTCGGCATCTTCACCACCGCCTCGCTTACCGCACCTGCCGAGGAGTTCCGGGCCGACAACGCCGGCTACGTCGCGGCCATCGCCGACCGCACCGGCCACGTCTGGGCACACCAGGTGGTGACGGTGGTCGCCATCGTCTGCCTGGCGGTCTTCGCGGCCGGTCTGCGCCGGTACCTGGCGGCGCAGGAACCGGCCGACAGCCTGGTGCCGACGCTCGCCGCCACCGGCGTCGGGCTGGTGCTGGTCGGGCTGCTCATCGGCGGCGGCATCTCCACGGAGCTGTTCTTCTCGCTGAGCGAGGCCGACCAGTACGACCCCGACGTGATCGCACCGCAGCTCACCATCTTCGCCACCATGGCCTGGCTCTGGGGCGGTATCGGGCTGACCGCCGCAGCGGTCGCGGTCGGCGGGCTCCGCCATGGTTCGGTGAGCCGATGGTTCGCGGTCTTCAGCGCGGTGATCGCGGTGCTGATCGCGGCCACGCAGGTGGCACCGGTGCAGTACATCTCGCTGGTGCCGGCCGGAATCTGGACGGTCGTCGCCGGGCTGGTGCTGGCGTTCGGCCAGCCGAACCGGTCGTCCGATCCCTCGGGCCAGCTGACCGTCTAGTGTCGGCGGCGCGATGAGCAGCGACCTCACGGCCAGTCAGCCGGACGTGCCGGCGCGCCGGGGCGTGGCCCACCTCGCCTGGGCGCGCCGGGCCGCGTGGCCGCTGGGTGCCGCGACGCTGCTGCTGAGCGCCGTCGCGGTGGGACTGGCCGTGCTCAACCGGGCCGCCGTCAACGACGTCACCCACCTGTTCCTGGTGGTGACCAGCGCGATCGTGGGCGCGACGATCGCCGCGCACCGGCCGGAACATCCGATCGGTTGGCTGGCCCTCACCAGCGGGTTCTGCTTCGCGTTGCAGGAGGCGTGCGGCCAGTACGCGGCGCACGGCCTGCTCGTCGAACCCGGATCACTGCCCTTCGCCGCCGCGCTGGCCTGGCCGCAGAACTGGCTCTGGGTGCCCGGCAACGCGGCGGTGGCGCTGCTCCCGGTCTTCTTCCCCGACGGACGACCGCTGTCGTCGCGGTGGCGGCCGGCGATCTGGGCGGTGGTCGTCACCGGCGTCGTCGCCATGGTCACCGGCGCGGTGCGGCCCGGGGCGAACGAACAGGTCGCCCCGGTCGGCGCGGTCAATCCGCTGGGTGTGGCGAGCTGGCAGCCGGTCGCCGACCTGACCGCCGCCGTGGCCACGCTGACCAGCGCGATCGTCTTCGTGCTGGCGGGCGGCACCGTCGTGTGGCAGGCCCGCCGCGCCCGGGGCAAGCGCCGTCAGCAGGTCCGCTGGTTCGGGTACGCGCTAGCGCTCGCGGTCACGGTGGTGGCCGCCCGGCTCGTGGCCGGCCTGACCGACGGCCGGCCGGGCCTCTTCCCGTACGGGAGCGTGGGGTGGGACCTGGCCGGCGGGATCAGCGCCGCCCTGATTCCGATCGCGATCGGCATCGCCATCCGGCAGCACCGGCTCTTCGACATCGACCTGCTGATCAGTCGTACCGCCGTCTTCGTCGCCCTGTCCACGGCCGTCGGCGGCGCGTACGTGCTCGTCGTGGGCCTGCTCGGGGCCGGCTTCGACGCCTCGGCCAGCCTGCCGATCTCGTTCGTCGGCGCGGCGGTCGCCGCGCTGCTCGTCGCCCCGCTGCGGCACTGGCTGCAACGGCGGGTCAACCTGCTGGTGTACGGCGAGCGGGACGACCCGTACGCGGTCCTGGCCCGGCTCGGGCAGCGGCTGGAACAGACCCAGGACGCCGGTGCCGTACTCGCCACCTGTGCTCGGACCGTACGCGAGGCGCTGCAACTCTCCTATGTGGAGATCGCTACCGTGGACGGCCGGTCCTACCGGCTCGGGAGTCCGCCCGCCGAGCCGGTGCGGCTGCCGCTGGCCGCCGGTGAACCCGTCGGTGACCTGCTGCTCGGGCCACGAGCCGGGGAGAGTTCGCTCGGTGCCCGGGAACTGCGACTGCTGCGTGACCTGGCCCGGCACATCGGCGTCGCCGTGCAGACGGTCCGGGCCCTCGACCGCACCCGGTCCCTCGCCGCCGACCTGCAACGCTCCCGTGAGCAACTGGTGCTCGCCCGCGAGGAGGAGCGTCGGCGGTTGCGTCGGGATCTGCACGACGGGCTGGGCCCCACCCTGGCCGGGTTGACAATGCGCGCCGAAGCGGCCCAGGAACTCGGGCCGGGTGAACCGGCACAGCGGCTGCTGGCGGAGATCGTGGTCGACGCCCGTACCGCCGTGGCCGACGTACGGCGGCTGGTCAACGGCCTGCGACCCCCGGCGCTGGACACCATGGACCTGGTCGGTGCGCTGCGTTCGCACATCGCGGCGGGGACCGACGGGCCGCGGGTGCTCTTCGACGCCCCGGCGGCGCTGCCGGCGCTCTCGGCCGCTGCCGAGGTCGCCGCCTACCGGATCGCGGTGGAGGCGCTCAACAACGCCCGCCGGCACGCCCACGCCGACACGGTCGAGCTACGCCTGCGGGTCACCGACGGAATGCTGCACCTTCAGGTGCGCGACGACGGCCGGGGCCGCCAGCCGGGCCGACCGGACGGCGTCGGCATGCACTCGATGCGGGAACGGGCTGAGGAACTCGGTGGGTCCTGCGTCGTCACCTCGTCGCCGCAGGCCGGCACCCTGGTGACGGCGACCCTGCTCACCGGCGTGAGGGAGAGCGATGGATCAGGTTCGCGTACTGCTTGTTGACGACCACGAGCCGTTCCGGGCCGGGCTACGGGCGTTGCTGGCCACCAGTGCCGACATCGAGGTGTGCGGCGAGGCCGCCAGCGGCGAGGAGGCGCTTGTCGTGTTGGGCCGCCTCCAGCCCGACGTGGTGCTGCTGGACCTCACCATGCCCGGGATGGGCGGCATCGCGGCCACCGAGCGGCTGGTACGGATGAGTCCGCACGTCCGGGTGCTGATCCTGTCGATGGCCGACGACGACGATTCGGTTTTCGCCGCGCTGCGCGCCGGTGCGCGGGGCTACGTGCTCAAGGGCGCCCGCCGGACGGAGATCATCCGTTCGGTACGGGTGGTGGCCGACGGTGAGGCCATCTTCGGTCCCGCCATCGCCACCCGGCTGATGAGTTACTTCGCCGGGCTGGCCCGGACCGAGCCGGCGTTTCCCGAGCTGACCGCGCGGGAGCGGGAGGTCCTCACGCTTATCGCGCAGCACCTGACCAACCCGCAGATCGCGGCGCGGCTGGGCCTGAGCACCAAGACGGTCCGCAACCATGTCTCAAACATCTTCGCCAAGCTCCAGGTCGCCGACCGGGCGCAGGCCATCAGCATGGCCCGCGAGCAGGGGCTGTAGGTCGGTGCGGTCAGCCGGGTAGCTCGGCCAGCCAGCTCTCCAGCGCCTCGGGGGTGTCGAAGAGCAGCACCGGTGGCCCGGACGGGTCGGCGTGCCACGCCCGCATCCGGTGCCGTTCCCGGGCGTAGCCGGTGAGGTGCCAGCGCAGCACGGAGTCCCAGGAGAGCACGCTGCCCAGCGACTCGCGGTTGCCGTTGCAGATCTCCTCTCCCGTGCGCAGCCGGTGCATGGTGCGCCGCCACAGTCGCCGGAAGGAGAGCCCGCGCGGGTAGTCCAGGCCGATGACCAGGTCGGCGCGGGCCAGCGGGACGTCGCGCCAGCCGTGGTAGGCGCCATCGAGGATCCAGCGGTCCCGGCGGCAGATCGCCTCGATCCGGCTGCGCTGCACCGGGACCGGCACCTCGACCCAGCCGGGCTCCCAGAGCAGGTCGTCGACCGGGTACCAGGGCACCCCGAGCCGCTGCGCCAGCTGCTCGGAGAGGGTGGACTTACCGGAACCATGCACCCCGTACACGAGGATGCGAGACGGCGCGTTCATCGCGCGGCAGCCTAGACGGTCCCGTCAGAGGCCCGCCGGGCGGCCGATGGCAGGGCGGCCGCCCGGTACGCCGGTCAGCCCTGCTTCGCGAGGTCGCCGCAGTCGGTCTCGTCGGGCAGCAGCGGGCGCAGGGTGACCGTCCACCGCTTGCCCTCCGACACCCACGGGGTCAGCGCGTTGGCGCTCGCGGCGGCGGTCAGCAGCTCCCGTGCCTGGTCACCGGTGACCGTCACGCAGCCGAGCCCCAGGTCCTTGCCGATCTCGGCGCCGGGCAGGGCCGGGCCGGGCCAGGCCAGCTCGGGCTGCTCGCCGAGTTCGTCGTTGGCGACCCACGGCTCGGCGACGGCCGCCACGGCGGTCGGCGCGTACGCCTCGGTGGCGGTGTGTGCGGTGGCGAGCGGACCTGACTCGCTGGTCAGCGACTCGGCGAACGCGCGCAGCTTGTCGCGGGCCGCCCGCTGGTCGGCGGTCAGGCCCTCCTCGGCGGCCGGGTCGGCGCCGCCCATGGTGAGGGCCTGCACCTCCAGCTCCTCGACGCCACCGGTGTCGAAGACGGCGAACCGGGTGGCCGGGACGTCGGCGACCGGTGGTGTGCCCAGGTCGCTCACGTTGCCCACCCCGGCGGCGCGCGCCGACTCGACAAGCTTCTCCACCTCTTCGGCGCTTACTGTGCCGAGCTGGAGGTTGGGCAGCGCCGGGCCGGGATAGGCCAGGGTCACCGGCCCCTCGGTGATCACGCGCCCGTCGCCGTAGACGCTTATCGAGGGCAGGCGGGCGGCCCGCATGGCCGGCGTCACGAAGCCGCCGACATGATCCATGCGGAAGACCACGGTGTCGGCCGAGTAGAACCGCTCGGGAGAGCCGGAGTCGCCGGCACCGGCGGCGTCGCCCTGCTGGCCGCAGGCCGATGAGGTCAGCATCAGCAGGGGCACCAGAGCCAGCCACCCGCTTCGGGAAGTTCTCATGTCGCTTGGACGTACGCGGACCCGACTTGGTTGCGTCCGCGTACGTGTCGTCGGCGGGGTGCGGTGCCGCGGGTGCGCTCAGGCGTCCCGGTGCAGGAAGGCCACCACCGCCACGGTGCCGACGGCCAGAATCCACCCGAGCAGCACGAGCAGGCCGGTGGCCGGGGTGAGCACGTCGTCCGACCCGGGCCGGTAGAGCAACTCACCCGCGCTCGGCAGATAGCGGGCGTGCCGGGTGACCCCACGCAGCAGCGGCGTCAGGATCAGAACCAGGCAGAGCATGCCGACCAGGGCGGGCAGGAGCCCCCGGGTGAGCACGGCGAGGAACTGGGCGAGCAGCCCGATCAGCACGAGGTAGGCGGTCGCGCCGACGACCGGCCACGAGGTGCCGGTGGCCGGAACGCCCCGAGCGGCCAGTACGACGTGGGCGGTCAGCAACCCGGCGAGCACCGCCGCGACGGCGGTGCCGCTAGCTAAGCCCAGGTAGGCGAGGGTTTGGCCGCTCAGCATGACCCAGCGGTCCGGTACGCAGGCCAGACTCGTCCTGATCTGGTCCCCGGTGTACTCCGTCCCGACGGCCAGCACGCCGAGCAGGATCGTGCCGGCCTGTAGGTACGGCACCGCCTGGAGCACGATCGCGGTGGACCGCTCCGCCCCGACCTGTGCCTCGGCCAGCGCCGCGGTCATCACGATCGCGGCACCGACCGTGCCGAGCGCGGCGGCGACGACGGCCGGCAGGCCACCCAGCTTGACAAGTTCCGCCGTGACCGCCTGCCGAAGCACCGGGCTCATGCGTCCCGCCGAGCGAACACGACACCGGCGAGGACGAGCAACCCCGCCGTCCAAGCGGCCATGACGAGACCACCGGCGAGCGGGGCGAGCGCGTTGTCCAAGGCCAGCAGGTCACCGGCGAACAGGCTGGCGCCCGCGAGGTCCGGCAGGTACCTCGCCAGCGAGGTGAGGTGGGACAGCAGGTACGAGACGGAGACGAGGGAACTGTTGGCCACGAGCACGATGACCGGGATGATCCCGCTGCGGGTGAAGACCGTCACCGCCAGCGCCATCAGCGCCGTGAGCGCCCAGTAGACACCGGCGCCGACCAGACGGGCTGGGGCATCGGCCGGAACGGGTGTGCCGTCGGCGCCGAGGATCCCGCCGGCCAGGGCCAGGGAGGCGGGAATGGCCACGACGGCCGCTGCCGCGACGAGCAGCACGACTGCGGTGGCCTTCGCAGCCAGCACGGTGACCCGGCCGGGAGTGGCGGTGAGAGTGCTGGTGATCTGCCGTCCACCTCCCGTCCTGGTGCTGTTCGCGGTGTACTCGCTGCCCACGGCGACGACGCCGAGCACCACGGCGCCGACCGTACCGAGCGGGACGGCGGAGAGAACCGCCTCCGCGGCCGTGCTGTAGGCGGTCAGCTCGGGCCGTCCGGCCCGCAGCGCGCTGCGGATGGACAGAGCGTTGAGCAGCGTTATCCCGGCCGGACCGAGCACCGCGACGGCCAACGCCACGAGGGCCGCGGGCAGGGTCAGGGTCTTGCGTAGCTCGGCCGCCACGACGTACGGGAACCTCATCGCGCACCCGCCGTCGGCTCGGTGTCGGTGAGCGCGAAGAAGGCCGCTTCCAACGTCGGATGTCCCGCCGTGACCTGGTCGATCGGGCCGGCGGCGACCACCCGGCCACGGGCGATGACGACGAGATCGTCGGCGATCTCGGCGACCTCGCCCATCAGGTGACTGGAGAGCAGCACGGTGCCGCCGGCGTCGGCGTGTCCACGCAACAGTTCCCGCAGCCAGCGGATGCCCTCCGGGTCCAGCCCGTTGACCGGCTCGTCGAGCACCAGCGCCTCGGGTTCACCGAGCAGTGCGGTGGCCAGCCCGAGGCGCTGTCCCATGCCCAGGGAGAACCGGCCGACGCGGGTACGGCCGGCGTCGCCGAGACCGACCTGGTCGAGCAGATCGGCCACCCGTCGCCTCGGGATGCCGTTGCTGCGCGCCACCCAGGTGAGGTGGTTGCGGGCGGTACGGGAGCGGTGCGCGCCGGAACCCTCCAACATCGACCCGACGGTGCGCAGCGGGTCGCGCAGCGACCGGTAGGGCCGACCGTTGACCAGCGCCGTACCGGCGTCGGCCCGGTCCAGGCCCAGCAGGATACGCAGGGTGGAGGACTTACCCGCGCCGTTAGGTCCGAGCAGGCCGGTCACCCGGCCCGGTAAGGCCCGGAAGGTGACGTCGGTGAGGATCTGGCGGTAGCCGCGCCGCTTGACCAGGCGTTCGACTGACAACATGACCACCATGTCAGCCCATGGCCGGGATCGGTGTCATCGGGCCGTGGCCCGGACTTCGCCGCCGCCACCCCGACCGGGGGCGCTCCGACCCAGGTCCGATGGCACGCGAGGGGTTGTTTCCTAGACTCGTGACGTGGCACCTGACGAGCGTCCGGCACGGCGACCCTGGCTGTCCGTCGTCGCCGCCACGGTGCCGGCGGGCCTGGTCCTGTGCCTGGTGACGACGGGTGCCGAAGGGCCGGCCGGGGTGCTCCTGCTGGCAGTGATCACCGTCCTCGCCGTCGCGGCGTCGGTGTGGGCGCTGGTTCGGGCCCGGCGTCAGCACCGGCGGTACGAGGACCGGCTGACCGCTTGGGCGGCCGAGCGGGCGGCCACCGCGGAACGTCTGCGCATCGCACGTGAGCTGCATGACCTCGTCTCGCATGGACTCGGATTGGTCACGGTGCGGGCCGCCACTGCGGCGCGGCTCACGGGTCCGGCCGGCGAAACCGAGCGGCTGACCGCGTTGGCCGACATCGCGCGGGTCAGCCGGGAGACCACCGCCGAGTTGCGGCGCATGCTCGACGTGCTGCGCTCACCTACCGGTGAGCCCGCTCCCCTGCGGCCGATCGACACGCTCGACGCCCTGCCCACGATCCTGCGCGAAGCGAACCACGCGGGCCTGGCGGGCACGCTCGACGTACGCGAGGTCGGGGCGGTATCGCCCGGCGTTCAGCTGGCCGTCTGCGCGGTCGTCCGGGAAGGGCTGAACAATGCCGCCCGGCACGCGGGCCCGACCAGGGTGTGGGTGAGTGTGGCGCGCGACGGCGACGCGGTCGTGGTCGGTGTCCGCGACGACGGCCCGCGCGACGGCTGGCGGTCCAGCCCGGGGGCGGGTCGAGGGCTGGACGGGCTACGTGAACGGGTGTCCACCTTCGGTGGGAAGGTTTCCGCTCGGCCAGCCGGGCCAGGTTGGCATCTCACGGCGCGCCTGCCCGATCGGGAGCCCGGATGAGCGTCGAGCCGTCGGGGCCGCAGCGCAGCGACATCCGGGTGCTCGTCGCGGATGACCAGCAACTGTTGCGGCACAGTCTCGCGATCCTCATCGACAGCACCCCCGGCCTCGGCGTGGTGGGTCAGGCCGCCACCGGCGACGAGACCGTGACGCTCGCCCTGGAACGCCGGCCGGACGTCATCCTCATGGACATCCGCATGCCCGACGGCGACGGCATCGAGACGACCCGCCGCATCACCGGGCACGCCGAGCTGCGTCACAGCAGGGTCGTTGTACTCAGCATGTTCGCCCTCGACGAGTACGTGTCCGCCGCGCTGCGGGCGGGGGCCCGTGGCTTCCTGCTCAAGGATGCGCATCCGGACCGGCTCATCGACGCGATCCGTCGGACGCATGCGGGTGAATCTCTCTTCGCCCCGAGCATCCTCACCCGCTTCGTCGCGCACTATCTCGACCGTCCCGGCCCACCCGCGGGTGGACGGATCGGGGTGCTCACCGCGCGCGAGACCGAGGTGCTGTCGCTGGTGGCGCGCGGCCTGTCCAACGACGAGATCGCGCGATCGCTCACCATCTCGGTCAAGACCGTCAAGACCCACATCGGCAATCTGCTCACCAAGCTCGGTGCCCGCGACCGAGCGCAGCTGGTCATCGCCGCCTACGAGAACGGTCTGGTGGCGGCGGCGCGCTGATCGGCGGTCAGTAGCTCCTCGGCGACCGGATCGGTGGCCGCCCCCCCTGGCCGGGAGACGCTGATCGAGAGAAGCCACGAGTCCGGCGAGGCAACCTTTTCCGCCGTCTCCTGCTCTTCCTTTCGTCGGTGACACCCGAGGACTGGAGAGTGCAGGTGACGGATGACAGCTTCCGTGAGTTCGTCGAGATCCGGTACGCGGATCTGATCCGGACGGCGTACCTACTGACCGGTTCGCGGCACTCGGCCGAGGATCTGGTGCAGAGCGCGCTGATGCGGGCGATGCGCCGCTGGCGGCAGGTGAACGACCCGATGGCGTACGTCCGCCGAATCATGGTCAACGAGCGGGTCAGCCTCTGGCACCGGTTCGGTTCCCGGGAGTTCCTGGCCGGGGTGACCGGCGCCTGGCGGCTGCACGGCGACCGGGGTCGCGGTGCGGACGTGGCGGACGACGTCGTGGTGCGCGACGAGGTGCTCACCGCGTTGCACAGCCTGCCGCCCCGGATGCGGGCCGTGCTGGTGCTGCGCTACTGGGAGGACCTCTCCGAGGCGCAGATCGCCGACACGCTCGGTTGCTCGATCGGCACGGTGAAGAGCCAGACGTCGCGTGGGCTCGCCCGGTTACGCGCGGTGCTGCCGGCCCTCCCCGCCGAGCCGGTTACCACGAATGGAGAGGTGTGAACGATGACTGATGACATCAGGCAGGCATTGACGAGGCTCGCCGAGCCGGTGGTTCCCGGCCCCGACCCGTACCAGCGGCTGCTGGCCCGGGTGCGGCGGCGCCGACAACGGCGGGTGGCCGTGGCGGGCGTGGCGGGCGTGGTGGCGGCGGCGATGGCGCTGCCGGTCTTCGGTGTGGCCGGCCGGCTGACGGTCACCGGGGTGGCCTCCTCGCCACCGCCGCCGGCCGGGACCTACCAGCCGGCGAGCCCGATCGGCAAGCCGATGGTGCGGCAGTTGCTGGACTCGCCGACCCGGGGCAACCTGGCCGACGACCAGACGCTTATCGCGGAGATCGAGCGGCAGTACCGGGCGTCCCGCGACGAACTGCTTGTCGACCCCACGCTCGACGAGGTGAAGGTGCTGCTGGCGCACGACACGGCGAGCGTGCGAACCGTGGTGGTGGCCTTCCGGAACGACTCACACGCGCTGCTGCGGTACGGCTCCTGGCGGGCCCGAGCGTCCGCAGCGGAACTGGTCAGCAAGATGGGCACCCCGGACGAGCCGGAGATCTTGCAGCCGTACGTCTTCTTCAGTCGGCACTCGGCGGTCGACGGCGGGCGGCTCACCGATCTCACGGTCGGGCTCGCACCGTCCGGATGCCTGGTCGAGACCTCCGACGACGGCCGGCTCCAGCCGGACGGCTCGGTCGTCCGGAGCTGGCAGGTGGTGAGCACCGACGGCTTCGTGGTCCGGGGCGCGGGAGAGGAAGCCGAACGGTGGCGGTTCACCTGCGACGGCGTGCTGCGATACGCCGGTCGGGCCGCTGGCGGAAGTGCGAGCGTCTATCCGACGTCGCCGACACCGTCGGTCTCCACCGCCGACGCGCGCGGCTCGGTGGACGCCACACTCGCCGCCACCGCGGTACGCGAACTGCATCATGAGATGAAGGGGCACGGACTCGTCGGAGCGGTGCCCGAGGTGATCTGGGGCGGGCAGTTGCCCGACTGGGTGCCCGGTGCCCCGGCTGCCGTTCTGGTGCGCTCCTGCTCGACCGACGCCGGCTGCGCCGCATCGCTCAAGGTCAAGAAGGTCGAGACCGGCCCGCCGCATACGCCGGGCGTCGGGGTCCCCTCCTCCTACTGGACGGCCACGGGAAGTCCGGATCTGATCGCCGTCCGGGTGCCCGGAGAGGTCGGCGGGGTGCTGGTCTTCGGGCCGGAGTCGGCGGCCCGCGTCAAGCTGCTCGACGGGAAGCAGCAGACGATCGCCAGCGGCCCGCTCGACACCGGCGTGGGCGCGTTCCGCGTCGACCCCGGCAAGGTGAAGCAGGTGCAGGTCTTCGACAACGACGACCGGCTGCTGCGGAGCGCGGCCACGCAGAGCCTCGCCGACTTCGGCCAGCTCGGTGAGCCGACGGTATGGGCCTGGTGACGCCGGCCCGTTGAACGCGACAGGTGGGGGCCGCCCGCGCGGGCGGCCCCCACCCGGGTGTCACTCGAACAGGGACAGGGTCAACGTCGAGGCGTACTCACCGGCAGCGACATCAGTCGGCGTACGCAGGAACAGGTCGGCGTTGACGGTGAACTCGCCACCCGCCACGGCACCCGAGTCGAAGGTCGACACCAGCAGTTCCTGGTCGACCAGACCCACGTTGTTGCCCGGCTGGGTCGGCTCGTCGACGACCGTCACGACCTCCTCGCCCTCGCTCACCAGACCGGTGTCCCCACCGTCGAGCAGCTTCGGACGCCAACCCAGATGCCCCGCGGCGATCGGCTCCTGACCATCAGCCCCGACGAAGTCCGACGCCGAACCCAGCACCGCCCACGCCGAACCCGCCGGCACCTCATCAGCCGTACGCGTGTCCGTCACCGTCACCGTCGGCAACGTCCCCACGAACTGACGCACCAACAACGTCGACCCGTCCTCCGACAGCGCCACCGAGTCGGCCGCCACCGACATCGCCAGCACCCCCGGCTCCTTGATCTCCTCGATGTCGACGGTCACCTCGACATCGGCGTTGTCGCCCGGCTCGGCCGACGCCGGTGCGGCCATCGCCACCGAGCCGACCACCATCGCCCCGGCGGCCACTGACGCGAACAGCTTCCTTTTCTTCATCCCCACGCTCCGTTTGTCAGTTCCTGGTTGCTGGACAGGGTGTCGGTCAGCCGGCGCAGTTGACGCCGGAGTATTCGGCGGTGACGGCCCTCGTCGCGTCCTGGCCGTCGACCGCCCCGCTGGCCCGTACGGTCACCGAGCCGGCCCCGACCTCGGCCGTACGGGTCGCGAACTGCTGGTACGCGTTGCCGCCCGGTGCCACGTCCGCGAAGGACCGCTCGCCGTACGCGGTCTTCAGGGCGATGTCCACCGCCGCGTCGTGGGTGTTGCGGGCCTGCACCGCGACGTACGCCTTGCCGGCGACGCACCGCGCCTGCGCGCTGACCTCGACCGGCAGTTCGGCGGAGGCCGGCTCGAAGGCCCAGGTGTCGATCTCGAACAGATCGGTGCCCTGCGGGCCCGAGTAGGTGAAGTAGACGTCGTGCACGCCGGCCACGCCGTCGAGCGAAGCGGTCAGCTCCGTCCACTCGCCGGTCGGCGCGTCGACCGGGATGGTCCCGACCACCGGTCCGGTGGCCTCGTCCAGTCGGATCTCGATCTTTCCACCGGCGGCCAGCGGGCGGACCTTCGCCGTCACGCTGCGGGCGCCGTCGCCGAAGTCCACGGACGACAGCGCAGTCCAGTCGCCGTTGTCGATGTCGCGGACCACCAGGTTCGGTGCCGCCGTGCCGAATTCGGCGGACGGGCCGTCGATCTTCACGGTCGCGACGCCCTTGCTCCAACCGAACGTCTCCGCCTCGAACACCCGGTACGGGTCGAATTCGCGGACCTGCGAGGCGCCGGCGTAGGTGCCGACGACCTGCTGGATGGTGCCGTCGGCGTTGAACGCCAGCTCCTGGATGTGCGGGCTGCGGTAGCCCTGGGTGGTGTTGCCGTTGATCCGCTTGTTAAGCGTCGGGGCGTGGTACGTGAAGTAGTACTTGCCCTCGTACTCGAAGACGGACTGGTGGTTGTTGCCACCGGTGCCGGTGCCGAAGAACTGCGACTGGTTCGGGAAGAGCACCCCGGCGTAGGTCTCCTTCGGCCACGACATCGGGTCCTCGGAGATCATGTAGCCGATCTGGCCGCCGGCCGGGTAGCCGGGCAACGGGGTCTGCGGGCCACCGAAGTCGTTGCCGCCGAAGTGCGACGAGTACGACAGGTAGTACTTGCCGTCGCGCTTGAACACCTGGGCCGCCTCGAAGGCCACCGGGGCGTCCACGACCGCCGCCGTGCCCTCGGTCGACACCATGTCGTCGGCGAGCTTGATCGCCCGCAGGTTCTTCGGGTTGTTGAACCGCTCGGCCGGCGGCATGTTCGTCGAGGCCGGGCCGCCACCGAAGTAGAGGTACGCCTCACCGTCGGAGTCCACAAGCGGCGCCGGGTCGAACTTCCAGGCGACGTCCTCGGCACCCGGGGTACGGCCGTCGATGAGCGTGCTGGTGCGCTCGCTGGTCCACGGCCCCACCGGCGAGGCACCGGTGATCACGTTGCTGGAGCCGCCGCCGTTGGCGTAGTAGAGGAA
Source organism: Micromonospora sp. PRAS1 (assembly GCF_059553435.1). Taxonomy (NCBI): domain Bacteria; kingdom Bacillati; phylum Actinomycetota; class Actinomycetes; order Micromonosporales; family Micromonosporaceae; genus Micromonospora; species Micromonospora sp. PRAS1. The sequence continues at coordinate 60,672 of NZ_JCANNB010000008.1, read as the reverse complement.
GAACTTCTCCTCGCCGTTGACCACCTTCTTGGCCATGCCCGGCGCCCAGGAGTTGCCGGTGAAGGGCGCCACGCCGTTCGGGCCGGCGACCTGGATCTCGCCGTGGTCGGTCCAGTTCACCATGTCCGTCGTGGAGATCACGGTGATCTGGTTGATGTGGCCGTAGTTGATGCCCGGCGAGACGCCGGTGACCGGGTCGGGCGCGTAACCCTGGGTGTCGTTGGTCAGGTACATGTAGACCCGGCCGTCGTGCACGAAGCCGAACCCGTCGGCGCCGAACTTGTGCCCGATCAACGGGTTGTGCTCGCCGGGCAGCTTGCCGACGACCTCGATGGTCTTCGACGGCGCTGCGGGTGGCGCGGCGCCGACGACGGAGACGTCGTCGAGCTTGAAGTCCATCAGGTGAACCTCCGGGTCAGTCGACGGCGTGCTCGTCCAGGGCGTCTCGAAGAAGAGCCGCGCCGTCGTGACGTTCTGCCCCGCCGGGATGGTGAACTGCCCGTTGAACTGCGCCCACTGCCCCCTGGTGGCGGTCACGCTGACCAGGTTGGTGTAGGTGCCGCCGCCGTAGTGCATGGTGGCGAAGAACTGCTTCGTCGCGGGGCTGCCGGGGTTCTCGTACTTTATTCGGGCGGTGAGCGAGTACGTCTGCCCGGCCTGCACCTTGCCGGAGAGGTCCTGCATCGGTCCGGAACCGGTGGTCTGCCGGTTCGTCACGTGTACCGCGCTCGATCCGGAGTAGGCGTCGGTGGTGGGCGACAGGGTCGCGCCGTCGGTGGCGTTGCCGTTGTTGACGAACCAGTTCGCCAGTCCGTCCTCGAATCCGCCGTTGACGATGAGGTTCGTCTCGGCGGCCTGGACGGGTGCCGCCGCGACGGTTCCGGCCAGCATCGCGCCGATCGTCGCGATCGCGGCGATCCGTCGTCTGATAGCCCTGCGCGGATGTTGCGTCACTCGATGTCCTCCTCGGATTGCTTACGGGCGGTGGGATCATCGGAGCCCGGGGCCGGCGTCGGATCCGGCCCCGGGACAGATCGGTTTGGCGGTCAGCCGTCGCAGGTCGCGGCGGGGTACTCGACGGCGCGGACGGTGGTGACCTCCTTGCCGTCGACCGTTCCGGTGACCCGGACGCTCGCCGTACCGGCCGACACCGCGGCGGCACGGGTGCTGAACTGCTGGAATGCGTTGGCACCCGGCGCGACGCTCGCCACCGACCGCTCGCCGAACGCCGTCTCCAGCACGACCCGTACCGGCGCGTCGTGGTCGTTGTGCGCCTGCACCGCCAGGTACGCCTTGTCGCCGATGCACCGCGCCTGCGCGGTGGCGGTGAACGGCACCTCGGGCGAGTCCGTCCTGAGCACGCCGAGCCGGGCCAACTGGTAGCTCAGCGCCCGCTCCGGCGTGTCGATCTGGTTCTGGGTACCGAACTCGCCGGCCCGGGCCGCCGTCGCCGCGGCGAGCGCGGCCCGCATCGCCGCCCAGGCGTCCGCCGGGTAGTCGGACTCGTCAAGCGTGCCCGCGTACGCGATGGCCGCGTCGAGGTCACCGGTGTCGAGCGGCCGGTTCTGCGCGGTCAGCGTGTCGCTGAGCAGGTAGTGGTCGAAGTCGACGTGCCCGCCGGTGCTCCGGGTGGCGTAGTTGAACAGGCCCACCCGGTGCCCCATGAAGTGCGCGAGGCTGCCGTCCAGGGTCTGCGGGCCGACCCGGTTGCCCAGCTGGGTCCAGGTCAGTCCGTCGAGGCTGTAGTAGAAGGTGGTCCAGAGCTGGCCGACCGGTGCGGCGAAGTCGAGGTCCGCCTTCAGGTGCACCTCGGTCGCGTCGCCAAGCGGCACCGTCGTGCCGGGCAGGAAGTTCTCCAGCGTCGCCTGGTCGAGGTCGACGGCGAACGGCTGTCCCCGGTTGACCACGCCCAGGGTGTTCGTGTCACCGGTGCGCTTGACCGCGACGTACGAGAAGCCCCGGTTGTAGGCGGCCAGGCCGGCCACGTCGCCGTCGCGCATGCCGGAGATGTCGAGCTTCGTCTCCACCGACTGCCGGGGCCCGAACGTACGCTGCGAGAGCGTGTTGCGCGCCTCCTCGAACCAGGCCAGCTCGGCCCGGTTGGACAGCTTCGTGTAGACGTAGTTGCCGGTGACCACCTTGCCGTTGGTCAGCCGCAGCCAGCCGTCGCGGTCGGTGAGCGACCAGTACCGGTTGTCCGGGGCGTGGTTCCACTCCCAGACCATGTCCAGCCGCGATCCGTTTGGTGCGATCTCGGCCGCGATCGCCGGGTCCGTCGTGGTCCACTCCTCGTCCATGTACGCCTTGTGCGGGGCGTCGTTGGCGAAGTCGTCGGAGGCGACGATGCTCTTCTGGCGCTCGAAGAGTTCCTCGGCCGGGCTGAGCGGGATCGGCTTGTCGAACAGCCCCTCCACCGGCACCGAGCCGTTGTTGCCGAAGGTCGGCCAGCCGTCGCGCCAGGTGGCGGGGATGAGCGCCGGGATCCGCCCGATCGGGAAGGTGTCCCGGAAGAACATGCCGTACCAGTCGAGGTCACCACCGGAGCGCTCGATCGGCACCAGGCTGCCCTGGGCGAAGCCGTTCGAGTTGAGCACGCCCCGGGCCTCGTAGGTGTTCACACCGCCCGAGGTGTGCCGGCCGAGCAGTTCGGGCGAGCGGAGCATGACCACCTGCCGGCCCTGGCCGGACGGCCAGGTGATCACCACGACGTAGTAGTGCCCGTTGATGTAGTAGAACTGGGCACCCTCGAAGAGGCCGCCGATGAAGGGCTGGCCGGCGTAGTCGTTGGCGCTGAAGACGTTCGGGTAGTCCTGCACGATGGCGGTCAGCCCGGCGTTGAGGCGTACCGCGCTGATGGTGCCGTTGCCGTAGAAGATGTACGGCGTGCCGTCGTTGTCGAAGAAGAGCGACGGGTCGTGCAGCCCGCGACCGAGGGCGGTCCGCTGCCAGGCGCCGTTCTCGATGTCGTCGGTGCGGTAGATGTACGCGCCGCCGAGGTTGTTCGTGTTGAAGGCGACGTAGAACATGCCCTCGTGGTAGCGCAGCGACGACGCCCACTGGCCCTGGCCGTACGAGTTCTGGCCGTTGCGCAGCGAGAACGAGTCACCGATGCTCGCCCGGTCGAAGACGTAGTTGACGATCTCCCAGTTGACCAGGTCGTAGGACTTCATGATCGGTGCACCCGGGCTCAGGTGCATGGTGGTGCTGATCATGTAGTAGATGTCCCGGCCCTCGTCGTTCTCGGCCGCCGGCACCCGTTCCACGCCGATGTCCGGCACGTCGGCACGGAGCAGCGGCACCGAGTACCGACCGTCGCCCCGGTCCGTCGACGTGTACGCCGAACGGGGTGACCATTCCTCAGCGGCCTGCGCCGCGCCGTCGGGGGCCGCGCTCGCCGCGCCGCCGGGGGCGGCCACGCCGGCGCAGAGCAACGTGCTGACCATTGCGAGCGCCATGGTGCGTCGCCGCCGACGCGGGTCCAGCGCGGTGACCAGCTTTCTGAGTGTGGTGGTGATCGACGGCCGCACGGTTGCCGCGCGGGCCGGTCCGGTTCGGGATCGTGGGTCGGAGGCAGCAGCGATGAACACCTGCACGGAAGTCTCCAGACGCGAGTGTTAGGGGCCTCCCATATTTGTGAGCGTTAACATCGACCGTCAAGACCTTGGCCGAGACTCGTCCGAAATATCCCCGTAACAAGCCGCCCACCGGCCCAGATGAGCGCTCCCACGGCCCTCGCCAGGTCAGCCCAGGTCGATCGTGTACTCGGCGGTGTGCACCGTGCCGTCCACTTGAAAGTCGAAGAATGCCCGGTATCGGCCGGGGCTCGGCGCGGTCAACCAGAAGGTGACCGCGCCGTCGACGAGTTCCGGCTCCGGATGGACGTGCACGTAACCGAGGTCGCCCTCGCGTACGACCACCAGATGCCCGTACGCGCCCAGGTAGGGCTCCGGCCGCACCGGGCCGAACGTGCCGGCCCGACCGATCCGGAAGGTGATCGGCGCGCTCACCGCGACCGTCGGCGTACCGTCCATCGTCACCTGGAACGGCCCGGCGGTGGCCTGCGGCTGCGGGGCCGGGAGCGGGGCCGGATCGTAGCCGCCCGGCACGTCGTGGTCGATGCCGAGCACCAGGGGCAGCGGGGTCCCGTCGCCGGCGATCACCGAGAAGTCGGCGTAGATGCGGTAGCCGCCGGGGCGGGCCAGCTTCAGCGGGACGCTCCAGGTGCCGTCGGCGGCCATGCTCGGGTGCAGGTGCTGGTATCCACCGAGGTCACGACCGACCACGATCATGTGCAGTGGTCGTTCGTGGACGGTGGCGAAGTTGGTCGCCGGTTGCCGGTCGGGGCCGACGATCTGGAACCGGTAGTCGGCGGAGACGCCGACGCGGTGGGACCGCTGCACCGGTTGCAGGGTGTAGCCGGCGGCGCTGACCCACGCCCCGGTCGCCTGCGTCTGGTCCGCGCCGTCGCCGGAATGGGTGTGCGCCCCGGTCCCCGGCGCATGCTGGTGCCCGTCCCCCGCCGAGACCGGCGCACCGGCGCCGGCCACCGTGCTCGGCCGCGGGCCGGTGCTGCCCGCCGGGTCGCCCGCGCCGAGCCGTCCCAGCCCGAATCCCGCCAGCAGCGCGACCACCAGTCCGCCCACGAGGAGCCCGAGACGGGTGTTGCCCAGCCGGGAGGCGGGTGCCGCAGCTCCGGCGTCCACCTCCGCGGCCACCGTCGCACCGGTCGGCGCTGCGGCGGCCACGGTTGCGCTGACGCCCGACGTCCCTACGGTCGGCGATGCAGCGGCCGACGGTGCAGCAGCCGAGGTCCCAGCGCCCGACGGTGCAGCGGCCGAGGTCCCTGCGGTTTGCCGGGCAGCGGCCGGTGGGGTGGGCTTGGCCTTCGCTCCGGCCGGCCGGCCGGTGCCGGCCTTCGACGTGGCGGCCCGTCCCGAGCGACTCTTCTTCCCAGCGGTGCCGGGGCGTGCGCCGGCCCGGGCGCGGGCCTTGGGCCGGCGTGCCGGCCGGCTCGAAAGGCCGACCCGGCCGAGGATCGCGCCCACGACGGCCGGCTGCCGCCGCCAGGCGACGAGGGCGACGAGAGCGAGCCCGAGCAGCACCGCCCCGGCGACCCAGACCCAACCGGGCAGCCCGTTCTCCTCGACGGCCGGCATCGGCACGGCGGCCAGCGGGGGCGACGCCGCCACGGACGGCTCGGCGGGCCCCTGCGCCGAGCCGGCGTCGTGCCCGTGCTGCTCGGCCGCCGCCACCAGCGCCGGGTCCGGCTGGTTCGTCGGCGGACTCCAGCCCTGCGGCGCGACGGTCACCGGCCCGGCGTACCGGAAGCTCATCGTGCCCCGCACGGGCTCGCCGTCCGAGGCCACCGAGAGGTAGCTCACCGTGTACTTTCCCACCGCCGGCAGGTGCGCCACCGTCACCACCGCCGGGAAACCGGTCGTGTACTCGCGCGGCTCGAACTTGCCGTCGACCAGGAAGTACTCCCGTACCGGCTGGTCCAGGGGGCGGGGCTGCCCGGACGTCCAGCCATTGTCGACCCGGCCGCCGCCCGGTGCGATCACCGTGAAGTAGGCGTTGGGCACCACCTGCTCGGTGAAGTAGAGCTGCACTGTGGTGAGCGGCTCGGAGACCGTGGCGTCCGCCGCCGGGGTGGACATCGCCAGGCCGCCGTGCGCCGACGCGGGCGAGGCGGACCCGAAGAGGCCGACCGCGGCCACCAGGATCAGCGCGAGCAGACCCGACACGACGCGCCCGGGGCGCGGAGGGAGACGGTGCATCGGATCGTCCTCCCGACGATGCGGCTTCCGGCAAGAGACAGCCATCTTTTCGCCCGGATGGCAAAAGTCATCGTGCTACATGACTCAACCTCGGCGCCATAGATGCGAAACCCTCTATTTGTTCCGGCGGTCAGCTTCGCACCGGGGTGGCGGCGGGCGCCACCACCGGGTGCTGCGCGACGCGGGGCTGGTGGCCAGACGCGAGCGCTAGCCGGCCAGCGCGAAGGCCACCGCGATCGCCGCGATCACCGCCAGCGCGGCCAGCACCGCAGCCGCGATCTTGGCCTTGCTGTACGGCCGCTCGCCGATGACCTCGCCGGTGCGGGCGTTGACAAGCACCTGGTACGACCGTCCGGCGTGCAGGTACGCGGCGATCCACACCGGCAGCAGGAGCAGCTTGTAGCTCACCTCCGAGTAGCTGGTGTCCACGGAGTTGACCTGCTGCTCGTCACCGCCGATGTCCGAGCGGCAGTCCCGCTCGATGACCGGCGCCATGCGGGCCTTCGCCGCCGTCAGCCCGGCCTCCGGCTCGGTGTCGTAGCGCAACGCGTGGTACCCGGCCAGGTAGTCCTTGTCGAAGGCGACCGCCTCGGCCAGCGGCCACGGGGCCAACTCGTCAAGTTGCTCGGTCGGCAGGTGCGTCGTGGCGGGCACGAGCACGTCGTCGAAGTCCCGGCGGACGGTGCCGCTGGCCGGATGCCACCGGGTGTGCCGTACCTGCCGGGTGCGGGTCTCCGACTTGCCGTCCACCGTCACGGTGTACGTCTCGGTGACGTAGTAGTGCTCGCCGCGCTGGCCCCGGTAGTCCGAGACGGTCCGCGCGTCGAAGGTCCAGTGCGGCAGGTAGGTGCCCTTGAGCGTCTCCGCCTCGCTCACCTTCTTCAGGCTGCTCGGGGCGAACCAACGGCTGCGGCACCAGGTGCTCAGAGCGGTACGCACGCCGGCCCGGTCGACGGTGAACGGCAGCACCGCCTCCGGCGCGATCAGCTCCTCCGCCGTCTGCTGCGCCACCAGCGGCGTGGCGCAGAACTGGCAGCGCTGGGCGAGGGCCTGGCTCTCGGTCCGGGCGCCACAGCCCGGGCAGCCGAAGACGTACGCGCCGACGGTGGCGGCCGGCTTGCGTGGCAGGGTGGCCAGCTGGTCGTACGCGTGCTCGCGCACCTCGCGCGCGGCGGGGGCGATCTGGTGCTGGTACCCGCAGTAAGGACACTGCAACACGGTCGTGCCCGGTGCGTGCTCCACCCGGGCACCGCAACCCCCGCAGCCGTACGACGGCGGGGAGACAGCGGTTTCGCTCATCGGCGTACCCTTCCGATCCCGTACCAGCTGGTCACTGCGGCGGCAGCGGCGGCGGGACGCTGGCCAGCACGGCCGCCAGTTCCGGCAGTTGTCCGGCCGGCTGCCACTGCGCCATGCCGGCCCGCCAGACCAGCGTGTCCGGGCCGAGGTTGCCGGCGCCGACCTGCTCGGCCAGCCCACCGAGGTCGAACGGGCCCTGGCGCTGCCCGGCGACGCCGACGAACCACTGCGTCTGGTTCGGCAGCGGCGGTGGCTCGGCCCCGCTCGGCGGTGCGGCGGCCGGCGGTGCAGCGACCGGCGGTGCGGCGACCGGCGGTGCGGCGACCGGCGGTGCGGCGACCGGCGGCGTGTCGCCGGACATCGACCTGGCCATCTGCTGGCCCAGCGCCATGCCCATGCCCATGCCGATGCCGGCGCCCGCCTCGCCACCCGGGTTCTTCGCCGCCGCCTCCAGCGCGGTGGCCGCCTGGTAGCGGGTGAACCGGTCCAGGTCGCCGACCGCGCCCATCTCCGTCCGCTTGTCGAGCGCCCGCTCCACCTCCGGCGGCACGGAGACGTTCTCGATCACGAACTTCGGAATCGCGATGCCGACCTCGGCGAGTTCCTCGGTCAGCACGCCGGCCAGCCGTCGGCCGATGGCGTCCTGGTGGGCCGCCAGGTCCAGCAGCGGTATCCCGGCCGTGGCCAGCGCGCCGCCGAGCCGGCCCACGATGAGCTGACGCAGGTACTCCTGCACCTCCTCGGTGCGGAACTGCGGATCGGTGCCGACCAGCTCACGCAGCAACCGCTGCGCGTCCACCACCCGGGCCGCGTACGCGCCGAACGCCCGCACCCGGACCACCCCGAACTCGGGGTCACGCAGGATCACCGGGTTCTGGGTGCCCCACTTCATCTCGGTGAACTGGCGGGTGTTTACGAAGTACACCTCGGCCTTGAACGGCGAGTTGAAGCCGTACTTCCAGCCCTTCAGGGTGGCCAGGATGGGCATGTTGCGGGTCTCGAGGGTGTACGTGCCGGGCGGGAAGGCGTCGGCGATCTGGCCCTCGTTCACGAAGACCGCCGTCTGGGACTCGCGGACGACCAGCTTGGCACCCATCTTGATCTCGTTCTGGAAGCGGGGGAAGCGCCAGACGATGGTGTCCCGGCTGTCGTCCAGCCACTCGACGATGTCCACGAACTCGCCCCGTAGGCGGTCCAGCAAACTCATCGCGTCCCCCAATTTCTAGATCAACTGTGTGGCGGCGACGATAGCAACCGGGCGCTACCTGCGGTTACCACCGAAAGGCCGACCACCCGCCGGCTCCACGGCCGCACCCGGATCGTCACCGTGTCGCCGTCGTGGCAGTCACCTGCCCACCGGCTCGGCAGCCCCCAGGCGGTCGTCCGGTCACCGCTGCCGTCGTCCACCGCCAGGTAGTGCAGCCAGGGCCGGGACGGCTGACCCTCCCGCTGGGCGGTCGACTTCCACACCTCCAGCCAGAGCACCTCGCCGGTGACGGTGCGCTCGGTGACCAGGTCGCCGAGGGCGCGCAGCAGCGTCCAGCCGCCGGAGAGCAGCAACAACACCGCCACCAGCACGACCCCGTCGGCGACCAGGATGAAGACCCGCTCGAAGCGGCCGGTGGTCGAGGGGGTGAGGTCGAACGACGGGCCGAAGACGTTCAGCAGGAAGCCACCCACCACCAGGCTGATCACCGCGCTGAGCAGCAGCCTCGGCACGGTTCGGCCATAGCGCGGCAGGAACCGCGGGTAGCGGACCCGCACCCGGTGCCAAACGCCGCCGTACGACGACCACACCCGCGTCCGGTCGCCCAGGCCCAGGTCGAGCACGGCGCTGGTCAGGCGGGTCGCGCCGACGGCCGCGCCGTATCCGAGGTAGCGGTCCCAGACCGCCACCGAGGCCGGCGGCAGCTCGTCGAACTGCTCGTGCCCACGCAGCCAGTCCCGCACCCCGAGCCAGCGCGCCGCCACCTGGCGGCCGAGGGGCGTGTCACGCTCCCCCGGGGAGAGCCCGGCGATGCCGGACAGCACGGCGAAGGTGATCAGACCGGCGGCGATACCGGGGTTGTCCTCCGTCTGGCGCCAGCTGCCGTAGTGCCCGGCGGCGAGACCGACGATCACCCCGACGACAAGCGCGGCGGCGGCCAGCAGGCTGCTCACCCTCGGCCCGAAGCGACGCCGGGACAGCCCCGCCGCCCGGGCGTCCGCGACGACCCGCGCGGCCAGCCGCTTGTTCCAGGTCCGGGCCCGCCCCTGGTCCCGGAAGGTCAGCGCGGTCATCGGCAGCACGCCGTGCACCGCGAGGCCGCGTACCCGGTCGAGCACCTGGCGCTCGTACGGCCGCAGCCCGCTGTCGTCCGGCGGCGTCGACGGCAGGTGCAGGGTCGTCTCCATCGGGTCGTCGCCCGGCTGGCGTAGCTCGACGAAGCCCCGGGCGGCGAGGTCGAGCAGCGTCGACTCGGCCGCGTCCTCGGTGACCGACCAGCGGTTGACCAGCAGGCTGACCACGGCGGGCGGCTCCGGCCCGAGTTCCATTGTGGCCGGTGCGGGCGTCGCGGTGACCGGCCGGGTGACCAGCCGGACGAGGCCGTAGCCGGCGAACCAGCCGGCGAGCGCCAGCACTCCCACCGCCAGGTCGAAGAGGAGTCGGTCGTCCATCAGGCGGTCGCGCCCTCAGTAGCGCACCTGGACGGCCGTGCGTTCGCCGTCCAGAGCCTGGAAGAAGTCCGTCGCCCGGAACCCGCCGAGCCCGGCGATCAGGTTGGTCGGGATGGACTGCACGCTTGTGTTGAAGGTCTGCACGGCACTGTTGTAGAACTGCCGGGCGTACGCGATCTTGTCCTCGGTCCGGGTCAACTCGCTTTGCAGGGCGGCGAAGTTCTGGTTGGCCTTGAGCTCCGGGTACGCCTCTGCCAGCACGAACAGCCGCCCCAACGCCTGGGTGAGGGTGTTCTCGGCCACCGCCCGACCGGCCACCGAAGGGGCGCCTGCGGCGGCGACCGCACCGCTGCGGGCGGCCACCACGGCCTCCAGCGTGCCGCGTTCGTGCGCCGCGTAGCCCTGCACCGTCGCCACCAGGTTCGGGATCAGGTCGTGGCGGCGCTTGAGCTGCACGTCGATCTGCGCCCAGGACGCCTGTACCTGGTTGCGTTGCCGGACCAGCCGGTTGTAGGCGACAAGCGCCCAGCCCGCCGGAGCCACCGCCAGCAGGCAGCACAGCCCGCCGACCAGGCCCAGCATGAAGTGCACGTCCATCTGAGCCGTCACCCCCGCCCCGGATCGTCGTGTTCGGATACTGCTGTGCCCGCGGCAGCGTAGGCAATCAGGCGAACGGCCGGCATCTCGGACACCGGCGGAGCGTCGAATCGGCGGGTGACCCGGCCCCGCCGGCCTCGGCCACCGACCGGGCCGCGTAGACTCCCGCAGGACGAATGCCCTGCTCAGAGCCGCATTCAGCGGCGACGCGCCCCTGCCGGCGGCCGTGGTCGGGGACGGATGGTCCGCCGGCCGGCGAGCTTCGGAAAGGTTCATGTTCAAGAGGTACGAGGTGCCGCTGCTTGTGTTCACGGTGGCGACCGGAGCGATCGACGGGGTCAGCTATCTCGCCCTGGACCGGGTCTTCACCGGCAACATGACCGGCAACGTCCTCTTCATCGGCTTCGGTCTGGGCGGTGTCGCCAACCTGCCGGTGCTAAACAATCTGGTGGCCCTGCTCGCCTTCATGCTCGGCGCGGCACTGGCCGCCCGGCTGACCAGGAACGCGTCGGGACCGGCGAAGCTGCCCGGCGCCGGTCTCGCCGTACTCGTCGGCGGCACCGTGCTGACGCTTCTGCTGGCCGGGCTCTGGCTCGGCACCGGCGCACCGGACGAGGTCCGCATGGTGATCATCACCGGGCTGCTGGCCATGGTGCTCGGCGCCCAGGCCGCCGCGGTCCGGCACATCGGCATCCGGGACCTCTCAACGGTGGTGGTGACCATGACGATGGTTAACCTCGCCGCCGACAGCCGGCTCGCCGGCGGCCATGGCGAGGCGTGGCTGCGCCGGTCCGCGGCGATCGTGGCGATGGGGCTCGGCGCCCTGGCCTCGGCGATCCTGACCCTGCGGGTCGGCGGCGCGGTGGCCCTGGTGATGTCCGGCCTGGTGATGGCGGTCGGCACGGTGATGATCGCGGTGGCCCGCCGGCGGGAGACGCGCGCCGTCGTGTCGACGGCCGACCCTACGGGCTGAGTCCCCACGCGGGATGTCAGCATTGCGGCATGGATATCTACGAGGACGAGCGGACCGTGTCGCGGGCGGATCTGGCCGCGTGGTTGCGGCAGGTGGCCAGCCAGTTGGAGACCGGCAAGGTCTTCTACGGCGCCGCGGGCAGCATCGCCGTCGCCGACCAGGTGCACTGTGAGTTGGAGATCGAGCAGGAGGGCAAGGACGAGTTCTCGATCGAGATCGAGTTCTCCTGGGTCAACCCGAAGTCCGCCGCGCCGACCGAAACCGCCCAGGAGGCGGAGCAGGCCGACGAGGACGAGTCGACGGAGACCAACGCGGACGAGGAGCCGGCAGCGATCACCTCCTCCCCCGCCGCGTAGCGGCACCCGAACCGCTCGGGGCGGCCGACGGGCCCGCCCCGGGCGGAACCAGTGACACGGTCAGCGCAGTCGCCGGCCGCCGCCGAGCCAGTCCCGGGAGGCGCGGACGTTGAGCGCCCAGAGCACCCAGGCCAGCAGGGCCAGACCGACGCAGGTGATCATGCCGAAGAGACCGAGCGAGGCCGCGGCCAGCAGCCCGGTCAGGGCGTACGCGGGATAGGGCGCCCAGCGGCGGCGACCGGCCAGGCTGAGTGCCACAAGCGCGCAGGCCACGGCCATCACGGCGAAGAAGACGACGGCACCGAACGAGCCACCCTCGGCCACCAGGCGATGCACCGTCGCCAGGATGAACAGCAGCGAGAGCAGCGCGAAGACGAGGACGGTGACCCGGAGCGGGGTGGGCATCGCGGGGTACCGGAACATGTCCCCGTAGCCGCCGCCGGGGGCGCGTACGACCATACCGACAACGATGGGCGTCCATCTTCTCGCGCGGGCGGCACTGTCGGAAAGGCGACAGTCCTCTCCCGGTCCGGACGCCCTTGCGTTCCACCCCAGAGATAGCGGTCAATGGATGGCGTGGATCGGACACGGGGAGTTCACATGCCTGCCACGAAAGAATTCCGCCGCCTGCTCGCCGCCGCCACGGTCGCCACGCTCACCGGCGTCGCGGTCGTCGCCGGACCGGCCTGGGCCGGCGGCCGGCCGCCACACGTCGACAACCCGTACGCCGCAGGGTCGGGGTACGTCAATCCGCAGTGGCGGGCACGGGCGGAGAGCGTGCCGGGCGGAGACCGGGTGTCGGGCAACCCGACCGGCATCTGGCTGAACCGGGTGAGCCAGATCGCCGGCGAGCCGGGCGAATTGGGGCTACGGGCCCACCTGGACGCCGCGTTGGCGCAGCGGGCCGACTACGTGCAGGTGGTGCTCAACAACCTCCCCGCCCGCGACTGCGCCCGACTCGCCCCGCACGGCGAGTTCGCGGTCGGCGAGGTGGTCCGCTACCAGCGGGAGTTCGTCGACCCGATCGTGGCGATCGAACGTGACCCGAAGTACCGGCGGCTGCGGATCATAAACGTGGTCGAGCCCAACGCGGTGCCCGCCCTGGTCACCGGCATCGGGTTCAGCTCGCGATGCGAGAGCGTGGCCCGCAGCGGCGACTACGTCGACGGCATCCGGTACGCGCTGGACAAGCTGCACCCCTACGCCAACATCTACACCTACCTGGGCTCGGGTAACCGCGCGGAGTTGGGCTGGGACGAGAACCGGTCGGCCGGGGTGCGGCTGATCTCGGAGATCGTCGCCGGCAGCCGGGCCGGCGTACGCGGCGTCGACGGCGTCATCGTCAACACCGCCGGGTACGGCACGCTGGTCGAGCCCTACTTCACCATCACCACCATCGTCAACGGGGTGTCGGTGCGGCAGACCCGCTGGGTGGACTGGAACAACTTCCTCGACGAACTGCCGTACGCGCAGCAGCTGCGGCGCGACCTGGTCGCGGCCGGCTTCCCGGAGACCATCGGCGTGCTTGTCGACACGTCCCGCAACGGGTGGGGCGGCCCGCGCCGGCCGACCGGTCCGGGTGCCACGTCCAGCGTGGACATCTTCGTCGACGGGTCCCGCGTCGACCGGCGCACCTCGGCGGCGAACTGGTGCAACCAGGCCCGTGCCGGCCTCGGTGAGCGTCCGGCCGTCGCCCCGCAGCCCGGCGTCGACGCGTACGTCTGGATGAAGCCGCCCGGCACCTCCGACGGCGCGGGCGACCCGGCGCAGGCTGCCGACCCGCGCAGCGGTTTCGACCCCAAGTGCGATCCGGACTACCGGCCGCCGACGGGCTCCGGGTGGCCGCCCACCGACGCTCGGCGCGGCGCGCCGCCGGTCGGCGCCTGGTTCCCCGCGCAGTTCGCCGAACTCATGGCAAACGCTCACCCTCCCCTGCCGTCGGCCTGACGGACGGGCATCGACGGCTGCGACACCGGTACCAGCCGGCACCGGCGGTGTACGCCGCCAGTGCCGGCGCCGGCCGGGAGTCAGGGGCGGTGCACGGTGGTGAGGTCGGCCAGTCCGGAGATGGTGAGCAGCGGCTCCAGCAACGGGGTGACGACCAGCTGGACGCGCTCGGCGTGCGGAAACAGGGCGGCCAGGCCGGCGCTGTCGAGGTACTCCACCGCGGTGAGGTCGACGACGAGCGGGGCACCCTCGGGGTCAACGGCGGCGGCCAGCCCGGCGGCGAAGGTGGCGGCGTTGCTCATGTCGATCTCGCCGGTGACGGTCAGGACCCGCGTGCCGTCGGGGCGCCGGCTGGTGGCGAGGGAGAGCGCGGTGGTCATCGGGTGATCCTTGCCTGCATGTCGACAGTGGTGCCGGCCGCGCCGGCGGTGACGGTGATCGTGTCCATCAGGGCCCGCATGAGCACGAGCCCACGACCACGGTGGGTGTTGGCCGCCGGTTGCGGCGTCCGCCACCGGCCGGTGTCGGTGATGCTGAGGCGCAGGTCGTCCGCGGTGGCGGCGGCCCGCAGCAGGATCCGCCCGCCGGATGAGTCGCGGTTGCCGTGCTCGATGGCGTTGGCACAGGCCTCACCGGCGGCCACCAGGACGTTGTACGCGCTCGCCGGGGCCAGTCCGCAGCGGTCGAGCCAGTTGCGCAACGCGCTGCGCACCGGGGCGAGATGGGTCGACTCGGCGGGGAACTCCAGCTCCAGTGGACCGGGATGGCGATAGAGGAGCAGGGCGACGTCGTCGTCATAGCCGCCGTCCGGGGCCATCTGCTCCATCACCTCGGTGGCCAGGCTCTCGATGGGTGCGGCACGGCCGGTCTGGATGGCGGCGGCGGCGTGCGCGATGCCGACGCTGAGGGGTTGGCGGCGCCGTTCCACCAGGCCGTCGGTGTACAGCAGGAGGGTGGCCCGCGCGGGCACCACACAGCTGGCCTCGGGCCGAGCGAGACCCGGGCGGACGGCGAGCGGACGGGACCGCCCCTGGTCGAGCAGGTGTGTGGTGCCGTCCGGGTGGGCGATCACCGCCGGCGGATGACCGGCGCTGGAGTAGCGCAGCTCGCCGGTGAAGAGGTCGAGGACACCGCAGAACACGGTGGCGCAGGCGGCGCCGGGCAGTTGGGCGGCGAAGCGGTCGAGCGCTGTCAGCGTCTGGGCGGGGCTGGTGTCCTGGAGCAGCAGTGCCCGGCAGGCGCTGCGCAGCTGCCCCATGACGGTGGCGGCCTGAAGGCCGTGGCCGACGCAGTCGCCGACCACGATGCCGATCCGACCGTCGGGCAGCTCGACGGTGTCGTACCAGTCACCGCCGACCTTCAGCGGGCGGGTGGCGGGCGCGTACCGCACGGCGAAGCCGGCGGGTAGCTGCGCGGGGCCGAGGATGGCCCGTTGCAGTGCCAGGGCGGTCTCCCGCTGCTGGTCGATCTGGTGGACCCGGTGCAGCCCCTGACCGAGGTGCCCGGCCAGCAGGGCCAGCAGGGTCTGGTCCTGGTCGGTGAAGGGCCGCTTCTCCCCCAGGTCGACCCAGATGGCCATGGTGCCGTGTGGGTGCTCCACCGCGATGCCCGCGCCGCCTGCCGAATCGGCGACCGGGGTGAGCAGGGACCGGTCCCGTAGGTCGATGAGGCCGCGACGCCGCTGCTCGGTGAGCGTCTCCCAGCGCAGCTGCGGGTCGGTGGCGGTGATCACGGGAGCGTGGGCGCCGTCGAACACGGCCGCGAGTACGCGGGCGGCCCGCCAGAGCTTGCGCAGCTCGGCCAGGACGCCGTGCAGGGCGTCGGTCAGGTCCTCCGCCTGCGACAGGCGCATGCTCAGCGCCGCCAGAGCACTCTCGCGCTGCACGGCGTAGTGCTCGGCGGTCACGTCCCGGAAGGTACCGACGATCATGCGCCGGCCGCTGTCCGGGTCGTCGACCTGGTTGAAGGTGGCGGCTACCCACAACCGATGCCCGTCGGCATGGGTGACGGGCACCGTGTAGCTGCCCTGGTTCTGCCCGAGCAGCACCTCGGACGCCTCTATCACCTGGCGGTACGCCTCCGGTTCCGCCTCCCGGTCCGGCCACCACGGCTGCATCGGACCGGTGCGCAGATCCTCCGGACCGTAGCCGAGGATGTCGGTGAACGCCGCGTTGATCTCGACGACCGTGCCGTCCTCGGCACAGACGAAGAACGCCTCCTGCAACGAGTCGACAAGGGCCGTACGCCAGCGGGCATGATGGTTGCGCAGCCGGGCCAGTTCGATGTTGGCGCGTACCCGGGCCAGCAGTTCGGCCGCCGAGAACGGCTTCACCAGGTAGTCGTCGGCACCCGCCTCCAACCCCTCGATGGAGGCCTCCTGGCCGGCCCGGGCCGAGAGCAGCAGCACCGGCGTGCCTGCCGTCCGCGGATCGGCACGCAGGGCGGCGACCAGCCGCAGGCCGTCCAGGCGGGGCATCATCACGTCGCTGACCACCAGGTCCGGGGTCTCGGTGCGAGCGGCCTCGAGGGCGTCCAGCCCGTCGGCCACCGCGTCCACCCGATGGCCGGCGCTGCGCAGCAGCCGGATCAGGTACTCCCGCATGTCGGCGTTGTCGTCGGCGACAAGCACCCGGGCCGGCGTGGCGGAACGCAGCTGCCCGATGACGGAGGGGTGGTCGTGCTCCATCTCGGCCCCGGGCTGCGCCGCGCCGGGTAGCCAGCGCAGGGCCTCCTGGACGAACGGTTCGGCAGAGGCGGACACCCCCACCGTGTTGGTGACGGCGGGCACCAGGGCGTCGGCGGGCAGGTGCGCGGTGCCGAAGGGCAGGCGGATCGTGAACATGGTGCCCTCGCCCAGGGCGCTGTCGGCGGTGATGGTGCCGCCGTGCAGCGCGACGAGTTCCTTGACCAGGGCCAGGCCGATGCCGCTGCCCTCGTTCGACCGCGACCGGGCGTTCTCGATCCGGTGGAACCGCTCGAACAGCCGCGGCATCTCCTCCTCCGGTACGCCGATGCCGGTGTCCGCGATCCGCACCACCGCCTGCCCGTCCTCGGCGCGCAGCGTCACCCGTACCGAGCCGTGGAAGGTGAACTTGAGCGCGTTACTGAGCAGGTTGAGCAGGACCTTCTCCCACATCCCCCGGTCGATGTGCACCGGCTCGGGCAGTGGCGGGCAGTCCACCTCGAAGGTCAGGCCGGCGCGTTCGATCGCGGAGCGGAAGACGCTGGCCAGGTCGACGGTGGCCGCGGCCAGGTCGACCGGCTCGTAGCGCGCCTGCATCCGGCCCGCCTCGATGCGGGAGAAGTCCAGCAGGCTGTTGACCAGCTTGCCCAGGCGCAGGCCGTTGCGGCGGATGGCCTCCAGTTCCTCCTGCACCGGCTGCTCGGCGTCGTGCAACCGGACGCGCAACTCCTCCAGCGGACCCATGATCAACGCAAGTGGGGTGCGGAACTCGTGGCTGATGTTTGAGAAGAAGGCGGTCTTGGCCCGGTCCAGCTCGGCCAGTTCCTCCGCCCGCCGCTGCTGGGCCTCGTAGCTACGGGCACTGGCGATGCCCGCCGCCACATGCCCGGCCGCCAGCTCGATGAATCCCCGGTAGCCATCGTCGAGCGCCCGGTAACGGTTCGTCCCGGCCACCAGGAACCCGTACGGTGTGTCGCCCTGCCGCAGGAGCGGCACCAGCAACGCCTCGGTAGGAGGCCTGGGCCAGTCCCCCGTCGGCAGCCCCGCGAACCTCGGCTCATCAAGTGCCATCCGCGCCGACTCGCTCGCCAGCAGCCGCCCCGCCGGCCACAGGGCATCCGGATCCGTGGTCGACAGCGTCTGCGGAGCGGCGGGGTGCCCGACCGCGAGCCCGGTGGCGGCGGCCAGTCGGGCCTGCCCGTCCTCCTCGAACAGGTAGGTCAGGGTGAACGGCAGGTCCCGCCGATTCCGGTCCAGCTGCCGCCCCGCGAAGGCGAGCATCTCCTGTTCGGTACGGACCACGCTGGGGTCGGACCCGAGATCCCGCAGCGTCGCCATCCGGCGCTCGCCGATCACCTGGTCGGTGTCCTCCCGGACGACACAGAGCATGCCGACCAGCGCGCCATCGTCGTTGCGAAGCGGGCTGTAGGAGAACGTGTGGTACGTCTCCTCCCGGTAGTCGGACCGCTCCAGGAACAGCAGCAGCGCATCGTCCCAGGTCGCCTGCCCGGTGGTCAGCACGGTGTCGATCCGGGGACCGATGTCGTCCCAGATCTCCGCCCACACCTGGCTCGCCGGACGACCCAACGCCCACGGATACTTGCGGCCCAGCGTGTCGCGCCGGTAGGCGGCGTTGCAGAAGAAGGTCAGCTGCGGTCCCCAGGCCATCCACATCGGGAACCGGGACGACAACAGGATGCGTACGGCCGTCTGGAGGCTCTGCGGCCAGTCGGCCGGCAGCCCCAGGGGGGTCTCCGCCCAGTCCACCCGGGCGAGATCGCGACCGATTTCCTCGGCGACGGCGAACACGTCGGCATTGCCGCGCGGCTGCTGTTCACCACTGCTCATCGCGTCGACGTCTCCCTCACCCTGAACCTGCGACGCTCCGTCGCCACCCGCCGCCCCGCCTGAAAAATACGTGGTCCGAGCCGTCGCGGCATCCTGGCCCGCACGCCGACCCCGATCCGGCCCGATCAAGCGGCTCGGCAGGCATGTCAGCACGATAGCCCCGGCCCGGGGAGCGGAACGCGCCGACCGGGCCGCCGACCGGAGCCGCGGCACCGCTCGACGCCGCGCTCACGGCCGTTCGGCCAACTGCTTCCCCGGGAACCTCGCCGCATCAACCAGCAAGTTGCAGCCGTCAATGCATATCGGCAACCTAAGCGCACCGGAAAGATCCGTCCGGATCGGGGCTCCGCTCGAAACAGGGCCTGCGATAGCGCATCCCTGAAGGCGGGTCAAGGACGCAAAGCTATGCATTCCTTATGCATCACCTGTGAATCGTCTGCGACATGGCAGCGACTGACACTTCTGCCCGCAGGGGACTTTGCGGACGCGGCACGATAATTTACGATCCTCAATGTCTGCGAATTCACCCGCTGTTCAGCTTGCCGACAGCCGGCGTTCGGTTTCCCGACCGCGTGACCAGTGCAGACCCCGTCTTCGAGGAACAGGACCAGCATGAGACCAACCGCGTGCAGAACCGCCGTCGTCGCAAGCCTCGCCGCCGCCCTGTTGACCGGCCCGCTCGCCGTCGCAGCCGTCGCCGCGCCGACCGCCACCATCACCCTCAACGGATCCGGTGCGAGCGTCTCGGGCAGCAATGTCACAGTCTCCGGTGGCGCCGTCACGATCACCGCCCCTGGCTCGTACCAGATCAGCGGCACGCTCAACAACGGCTACGTACGGGTGGACTCGGCCGCCACCGGCACGGTGGAAATCATTCTCAGTGGCGCCTCGATCACCAACGCCAGCTCCTCGGCGCTCTACGTCACCAATGCCAGTTCGGTCCTGCTCACCCTGGCCGCCGGCACCAACAACACACTCACCGACGCCACCAGCTACACGAACACCGGCGAACCGGACGCGGCGTTGTTCAGCGCGGCCGACCTCACCATCGCCGGCACCGGATCACTCTCCGTACGCGCCAACTACGCCGACGGCATCGTCAGCAAGGACGATCTGGTCATCCAGTCCGGCACGATAACCGTCAACGCGGCGGACGACGCCATCCGCGGCAAGGACTCGCTCACCGTCAACGGCGGCACCATCAACGTGACCTCGACCGGCGGTGACGGGCTCAAGTCGAACGAGACCGACGCCGGCAAGGGTGTCGTGAACATCACCAACGGCACGATCACGGTCTCCGTGGCCGACGACGGCATCAAGGGCGAGAACGCGCTGAACATCTCCGGCGGCACGATCAACGTGACCAGGTCGTACGAGGCGCTGGAAGCGCTGCAACTGACGATCAGCGGCGGCAACCACACCGTCGTGTCGACCGACGACGCGGTAAACGCCGCGGAAGAGGGCGTGCCCGAGATGACCCCCTCGACGAGGGCGTTCATCCGGGTGACCGGCGGCACGGTGGTGGCCACCGGCGGGACCGACGGCTTCGACTCCAACGGCTCGCTCACCTTCGCCGGTGGCACGGTCGTGGCGGGCAGCACCAACAGCAGGGGTGGCGGCGAGGGCGCGCTCGACGCCGACGGGCCGATCACCTTCACCGCGGGCACGGTGGTCGGCGCCGGCATGACCTCGATGGCCGTGTTCCGGACGGTGCCCAACACCGGGCAGGGCTGGGTGGCTCCCCGCTTCACCACCAACTACGCCGCCAACACCATCGTGCACGTCGTCTCCGGCAACACCGTTCTCGCCTCGTACCGCACCCCCCGGAGCGGCCGGGAGATCCTCGTCTCGTCGAACCGGATCACCAACGGTCAGCGGTACGACATCTACACCGGCGGCAGCGTGAGCGGCACCAACGTCGGCGGCCTGTACACCGGCGGCAGCATCACCGGAGCCACCCGGGTGCTCACCGGCGTCACCGCCGGCCAGTACGCCCGGCGCTGAAGCATCCCGCCATCCGCTGCTCGGCCGGAGCAGAGCGGCCCCGGCCGGGCGGCGGATGGCGGACACCTCCATACCTCATCGATCGACCGTCCCGGCGACCGGATCCGCGTACCAGCGGCACCCGGTAGCCACCGGAAGGAGCACAAATGTCGCAGTTGGTCCTGGCCGGGATCGACCTGGCCGCCGTGGGCCTGCTGGTCTTCGCGCTGTACTTTCCCCGCCATCGGCGGCGTGACCTGGCAGTGTCCTACCTCGGGGTGAACGTCGGCGTCTTCGCCGTCGCCACCTCGCTCGGCAGCGGCAACGTCGGTGCCGGGCTCGGGTTGGGGCTCTTCGGCGTGCTCTCGATCATCCGGCTCCGCTCCACCGAACTCGACCAGCACGAGGTGGCGTACTACTTCTCCGCGCTCGCGCTCGGCATCCTCGGGCCCATCGGCGGCAGCTCCATCTGGGTCGTCGCCGCCCTGACCGCGCTGATCCTCGTGGTGATGTACGTCGGCGATCATCCCCGGCTGCTGCACCGGCACCGGCGGCACGTCATGGTGCTCGACACCGCGTTCACCGATCCGGTCGCGCTCACCGCGCACCTGGAACAGCTGCTCGGCGCGCGGGTGCACGCCGCCAACGTGGAGCGGGTCGACCTGGTAAACGACACCACCGTGGTCGACGTCCGTTACTCACGGCCGAGGGCGGCTGCCGTCCGACGCCCGGTGCCGGCGGGTGCGACGCGATGACGCCCTTCACCGTGCCCGGCCCGACGCTTACCGAACTCACCCCCATCGGGCTCACCGAACTGGTCGAGCGTGCCGCACTACAGACCCGGTTCGACCGCAAGTACCTGCTCCCGCTCGCCGAGGTACCGGACCTGGTCGCCGGGCTCGCCCCGGACAGCCAGGTGCTGGAGATCGACGGCCTGCGGACCTTCCGCTACGAATCGGTCTACTTCGACACCCCCGACCTGGTCTGCTTCCGGCTCGCCGCCCGTCGGCGGCGCCGCAGGTTCAAGATCAGGACGCGGACGTATCTGGACTCGGGCCAGTGCTGGCTCGAGGTGAAGACCGAGGGCGTGCGGGGCGGCACGGTCAAGGACCGGTTGCCCTACCGACTCGACCACAGCGGCCAGCTCTCCCCGGGGCGGGCGTTCGTGGACGGCGCGCTTGCCGCCCTGAGCACCACCGCCGACCTGGCCTTCGCGCCGACCCTCACCACCGCGTACCGGCGCAGCACGCTGTACTTCCCGTCGACAGCCAGCCGGGCCACCATCGACGTCGAGTTGAGCTGGTGGGACAGTCGCGGCAACCGGTTGGAGCTGCCCCGACTGGCGATCGTCGAGACGAAGACCGGGGCCCGGGCCTCGCAACTCGACCGGCTGCTCTGGCGCTGCGGTCACCGCCCCGTGGCCGTCTCCAAGTACGCGACCGGGTTGGCCGCCCTCGACCCCGACCTGCCCGCCACCCGCTGGCGGCGCATCCTGAAGCGGCACTTCGTGCCGGCCACCGACCCGCAGCCGGCGGCCCGGTACCCGGCGGTCCTCCAGGCGGCCCTGCTCGACCCGTAACCGTCCGCGTCGACGGGGTAGCGCTGGAACGGCCGAACGGGCATGATCGAACGTCGTTCGCGAAGAGTCGTTCGAGCGGGGTGGGAAGAGGGCCGACGTCGATGACCCCGGCACAGCTGCGTGCGTACGTCGCGGTGGTCCGGACGGGCTCCGTCAAGCAGGCCGCCGCCCAGCTCGAGGTCTCCGAATCGGCCATCTCGCTACACATCGCCCAGTTGCGCAAGGAGTTCGGCGACCGATTGTTCTCCCGTACGTCGGTCGGGCTCGCGTTCACCCCGGGTGGTCTGCGGCTGGCCAGCCGCGCCGCCGAACTGCTCGGCCTACAGGACCGCACGGTGGCGGAGGTGAACGCCGCGGCCCGGGGTCGGCGGCTGTTGCGGGTCGCCGCCTCCAGCATGTTCGCCGAACTCGCCGCACCGGGGCTGATCGAGCTGTTCACCAGGCGCGCCGCCGACCTCGACGTCGAGCTGAGCGTACGCAGCCCGCGTTCGTTCGAGACGCTGCTGCTCACCCGCGCCGCCGACCTCGCGATCGGGCCCCAGGCGCCGGTCGTCGACCAGGCGATCGCGTCCCGGCCGGTGATGAACTACCGGTTGGTGATCGTCGTCGGGCCGGACCATCCGCTGGCCGGGCAGCGGGCCTCGGCCGCGCAGCTGCGCGAGCAGACCTGGCTGCTCGGGCCGTCCGCGGCCACCGAACTGGGCGCGGTCCAGGCGATGCTGCGCCGGCTCGCCGTACCCGACGACAGGCAGCAGATCTTCCAGAGCCACGCGGCCGCACTGGGTGAGGCGAAACGTGGCCGGGGCGTGGCGCCGGCCCTGTCGTTCACCGTCGCGCCGGAGGTGCGTACCGGCCATCTCGTGCTGCTGGACGGGCCGCACACGACGGTCGAGGCGGTCTGGCACTCGCTGGTGCTCACCGGCCCCGGCGCGCTCTCGGCGGCGGCCGAGCTGTCCCGGTTCGCGTGCACGTCGCGGGCGATCCAGGCGATGATGCGCGGCGCGGGCGTGAGCCTGGGTCACTTCCGGCCGGCGGTCCACGTGACGCTCTGGAGCTGACCGGCGGCGGCCAGCAACTCCTGGAACGTCCCGGCCGGCAGCAGCCGGTCGCAGTAGGGCAGCGCCGCGGCCATGCCCGCCACCAGGGGCGCGAAGCCCGGCACGCCGGCCCGCGGGTTCAACCAGACGACGAGGTGCGCCCGGCGACGCAGCCGCGCCATCGCGGCGGCGAGTTCCTCCGGCGGATCGCTGTCCCAGCCGTCCGAGCCGATCACCACCACCGCGCCCCGGAGCGCGTCGCCGTGCCTTGACCCGAGCAACGTACGCAGGTTGGTGGCGATCCGGGTGCCGCCGAACCGGTCGGTCACGACCGCACCGGCCTGGGTGACCGCCGCGACGGGTGAGGTGTGCCGCAGCGCCACCGTGAGTCGGTTCAGCGTCGTCCCGAACGCGAACACCTCGGCGTCGGCGACCGCCGCGAAGGCCCGCATCAGGTGCAGGTACGCCGTCGCCTGCGCCCGCATCGACTCGCTGACGTCACAGAGCAGCACGACCCGCCGGGGTCGCCGCACCTGTCGCTCGCGTACCACCTCGACGGGTTCCCAGGCGGTACGGCGGGCGCGGGCGATCGTCGGTCGCAGGGCGAGTCGCCGCCCGGCCGGGCTGACGGCGTGCCGCCGGGTACGCCGGGTCGGCCAGCCGGCGACCGCCGCACGCAACGCGTCGCCGAGCAGTGCCACCTGCGTCTCGTCGAGTTCCTCGAACGGCCGGTCGGCCAGCCCGGCGAGCGCGGCGGGACGCCGCTCGGGAAGCCGCATGGCGCTCTCGTCCTCGGCCGCCTCGGCGACGGCCGGTGGCAGTGTCGCCCAGGGCAGCCCGCCGCCGGGTCCCGCCTCGGCGTTCGCCGCCGGCACCGGGACGTGCACGTCGTCGCGGCGGCCGGGCGGTGCCGGGGGCCGGGCCGGCGGCACCACCGGCGCCTCGGCGAAGACCGCCGCGAAGACCCGGTCGAAGACCTCGATGTGCTCGTGCCGGCGGACCAGGCTGATCCGGGCGGTCCAGTAGAGGGTGCGGCGGCGTACCGGCGGATCGGCGGCCAGCGCCCGGACGAAGTCCTCGACCTCGGTGAGCCCGGCCGGGACGCCGGCCCGTCGCAACCGCTCGGCGAGGGCCACGGCGAACGCCGCCCGGTCGGTCCCGCCCGGCAGGCTCACCGCCGGGCGACCAGCCAGGCGATCACCGCGCCGACCGCGACGACGCCGACAAGTACCGGCACCAGCCGCTTGGCCACCGAGCCGCCCGCGACGTCGAGCAGGTCGAGCGCCGCCGGCTCGGCGGCCGGTTCCGCAGTGGACGCCGTACGCCCGGCCGGCGCTGCGGCGGGTACCCCCGGGCGCCCCGCGACGGGGCCGCCCGACAGCTCCTCGCCGACGGGCGCGGACACGGGCTCGACCGGCGCGGGCGCGGTCGACGACGGTCCGACCGGCCCGGGCGCGGTCGGCGATGGCCCGGGCGCGGTCGGCGATGGCTCGACCGACGCGGTCGCGGCCGACGGTGGCTCGACCGGCGCGGGCGCGGTGGGCAACGGGTCGACCGGCGCGCCTTCGCTGGCGAGTTTGGCCTCCAGGTTGGCGACGAACTGGGCGAGGAGCTTGCCGGAGACCTCTTTGATCATGCCGCTGCCGAACTGGGCCAGCTTGCCGGAGATCTTCAGGTCGGTGTCCACGCTCACAAGCGTCCGCTCGCCCTCCGGCCGCAGCTCGGCGGTGATCAGCGCGGCGGCGTTGGCGGCCGACCGGGCGTCGCGGCCCTTCGCGTCGATCACCGCGCGGTGCCGCGCGTCGTCCTTCTCCACGAACCGGGCGGTGCCCGCGAACTCGGAGACGACCGGACCGACCTTGACCTTCACCTTGCCCTGGTGGACGTCGCCGTCGATCCCGGTGAGCTGGGCACCGGGCAGGCAGGGCGCGATGCCTGCCAGGTCGGTGAGGGCCGTCCAGGCCCGCTCGACCGGGATGTTTACCGCGAACTCGTTGGTGATCTTCATAGCTGACTCTCCTGATGGGTGCTACCCGGCACCGGGCCCCAGGCGTCGCCGGCGAGCGCGGCGGCGACGGTGGCCCGGTCGTCGGGGGTCTTGGCGATGGCGCCGATGGTGCGCGGTACGGCGGCGGAGGCGAGGTCGTCGACGCCCAGCACCGACAGCGCGGCGACCCAGTCGATCACCTCGGCCATCCCGGGCGTCTTCTCCAGTTCCAGGTCCCGCACGCCGCGGACGAACGCGGTGGCGGTACGGATCAGCGGCTCGACCGCACCGGGCACCGCACGGCGGACGATCTCGGCCGCCCGGCCCGGCTCGGGGAACTCGATCCAGTGGTAGAGGCAGCGGCGGCGCAGCGCGTCGTGCAGTTCGCGGCTGCGGTTGGAGGTGAGTACGACGATCGGTGGCGTGGCCGCGGTGAACGTGCCGAGTTCGGGAATCGTGATGCCGGCCTCGCCGAGGAACTCGAAGAGCAGCGCCTCGAACTCGTCGTCGGCGCGGTCGATCTCGTCGATCAGCAGCACCGGCGGCACCGGCCCGGAATGGCGTACCGCCCGCAGGATCGGCCGTTCCTGGAGGAACTCGGCGCTGAACAGGTCGGCGTCGGTGAGCCGGGCCTGCTGCGCCTCGGCGAGCCGGATGGCGAGCAGCTGCCGCTGGTAGTTCCACTCGTAGAGCGCCTCGCCCGCGGTCAGCCCCTCGTAGCACTGCAACCGGATCAGCGTGGTGTCAAGCGCCCGGGCCAGGGCCTTGGCCGCCGCCGTCTTGCCGACCCCCGGCTCGCCCTCCAGCAGCAACGGCTTGCCCAGCCGCAGGGCCAGGAAGAGGGCCATCGCCATGCCCTCGTCAGCCAGGTAGTCGACGGCGTCGAGGCGGCGGACGACGGCGGCGGGATCGGGCAGCGCGAGCCGCCCGTCGGCGGAGCCGTTCATGGCGCCTCGCCGGCCAGCAGCCGCTGGTAGTCCGCGCGGGTGTCCACGTCGATCGGCACCGGCCCGTCGACGGGTACCTCGGTGACCGGGTGCCGGCCGGAGTGCAGCAGCTTCCACACCGCCTTGTCGCCGTGCAACTCGGCCAGTTCGGGAAAGACCTCGCGGGAGAACCGGAACGGATGGCCCAGGCCGTCGGCGTACCGGCAGACGGCGAGCGCGCTTCCCGCCCCGGCGACCCGCCGGACGTCGGCGGCCCGCACGCCGGGCTGGTCGCCGAGGAGCAGCACCAGTCCGTCGGCGCGCGGATCGACCTGCCGCACCGCGGTACGGATCGACGACCCGCAGCCGGTACTGAACTCGGTGTTCGCCACGACCTGGACCCCGGTCAGGTCGACCCGGGCGCGGATCTGCTCCGCCGCCCCGCCCAGCGTCACAAGCAGCTGGTCGAAGCCACACGAGCGGGCCAGGTCCAGGGTCGCGTCGAGCAGCGTCCGCCCCCGGTACGGCAACAGCTGTTTGGCCTCGCCGAGGCGGACGGATGCGCCGGCGGCGAGCACCAGTCCGGTCAGGAACACCGTCATGCCGCCGTGAAGGCCGCGCGGCAACCGGGACAGCAGAACCAGTGATCCTGCCCGTCGTGCAGCACGTGGGGCGTCTCCGCCGCGATCATCACCGTCATCCCGCAGACCGGGTCCACCGCCTGCCGCGGTCGTAGCGTGGGCGGGTCGGCGGGCGGGGCCAGTCCGTCGCGCCGGACCGCCCGGACCACCTCGGCCAGGATGGCCAGGGCGATCTCCGGCGGCGTACGCGCGCCGATGTCCAACCCGGCCGGTGAGTGCACGCGGGCCCGCTCGGCGTCGGTGAGGCCCAACTCGTCGAGCAGGGCGGCGGCACGCCGGCCGCTGGCGACCAGCGCGACGAAACCCACACCCGCGTCGAGCGCGGCCCGGATCGCCTCGGCTTCGCCCTTGCCGAGCCCGGCCACCACGACCGCGGTCGCACCGGCGAAGTCACCGGCGGTCGAGACCTCGAAGTCGAGGAACTCCGCAAGCGTCGCCACCGCGGCGCTGATCGGCGTGTCACCGGCCAGCCCGAGCACCGGCACCGGCCGCACCGGCCGCAGGAAGATCTCGATCGCGCCACCGGAGTGGCACGGGTTGACCACCACCCGCGCGCCCGGCGTCTCGGGGAAGCTGGCCGCCCCGTCGGGCAGCACCCGCAGCAGCAGCGGGTCGCCGTCGCGCAGCAGGTCGAGCGCGGCGGCGCGGACGGAACCCGCCGCGCACGCCCCGCCGACGAAACCCTCGATCGTGCCGTCGGGCAGGATCAGCGCCGCGTCGCCCGGCAGCGCCGACGTCGGCTCCTGGGCGCGGACCACTGTGGCGTGCACGTACGGCTCGCGCGATTCGGTCAACTCGCGCATCCGCTCGGCGATCGTCGTCGACATCCGGCCTCCTCAGATCGGCGGCCGGGCCTGGCCGCGCATCGCGTCCCAGACCCGCGACGGCGTCAACGGCATGTCCGCGTGCCGTACGCCGAAGGGCTTCAGGGCGTCCACGACCGCGTTGACGATCGCCGGAGGCGAGCCGACGGTGGCCGACTCCCCCACGCCCTTCGCGCCGATCGGGTGGTGCGGCGAGGGGGTGACGGTGAAGCCGGTCTCCCAGTCGGGCACCTCCAACGCGGTCGGGATCAGGTAGTCCATCAGCGACGCGCCGAGGCAGTTGCCGTCCTCGTCGAACGCGATCATCTCCATCAGCGCCATGCCGACCCCGTCGGTCAGCCCGCCGTGCACCTGACCCTCGATGATCATCGGGTTGATCCGGGTGCCGCAGTCGTCGACCGCGATGAACCGGCGCACGGTGACCTGCGCGGTGCCGGGGTCGACGTCCACCACGCAGATGTACGCGCCGTGCGGGTAGGTCAGGTTCGACGGGTTGTAGCAGATCTGCGCCTCCAGCCCGCCCTCGACACCCTCGGGCAGGTCGCCGGCGCCGTGCGCGCGCAGCGCGATGTCCTGGATGGTGACGGACTTGCCCGGGTCGCCCTTGACGTGGAACGCGCCCTTCTCCCACTCCAGGTCGGCGACGGAGACCTCAAGCATGCCGGAGGCGATGATCCGGGCCTTGTCGCGGACCTTGCGGGCCACCAGGGCCGCCGCCGCGCCGGAGACCGGCGTCGACCGGCTGCCGTACGTGCCGAGGCCGAAGGGGGTGTTGTCGGTGTCGCCGTGCACCACGTCGATGTCGGCCGGCGGGATGCCGATCTCCTCGGCGACGATCTGCGCGAAGGTGGTCTCGTGCCCCTGCCCCTGCGACTGCACGCTGAGCCGCACCACGGCCTTGCCGGTCGGGTGTACCCGCAGCTCGCAGCCGTCGGCCATGCCCAGCCCGAGGATGTCCATGTTCTTGCGGGGGCCGGCGCCGACCGCCTCGGTGAAGAACGCGATGCCGATGCCCATCAGCTCGCCCCGGGCCCGCTTCTCCGCCTGCTCGCGCCGCAACTCGGCGTAGCCCGCCATGTCCATCGCCAGCCGCATGGTGGGCTCGTAGTCGCCGGAGTCGTAGACCCAGCCGGTCTTGGTGGTGTACGGGAACTGCTCGGGCCGGATGAAGTTCTTCAGCCGCAACTCGGCCGGGTCCATGCCCAACTCGTCGGCGAGGCAGTCGACGATCCGCTCGACCAGGTAGACGGCCTCGGTGATCCGGAACGAGCAGGCGTACGCGACGCCACCGGGTGCCTTGTTCGTATAGACCGCGGTCATCTTGCAGTACGCGGCCTCGATGTCGTAGCTGCCGGTGAAGACGCCGAAGAAACCGGCCGGGTACTTGACCGGCGCGGCGGTGCCGTTGAAGGCGCCGTGGTCGGCGAGCACGTTGGTGCGGATGGCCAGGATCCGGCCGTCCCGGGTCGCCGCGATCTCGCCGCGCATGATGTAGTCGCGGGCGAACCCGGTGCTGATCAGGTTCTCCGACCGGTCCTCCATCCACTTGACCGGCTTGCCGGTGACGATGGAGGCGACGATGGCGCAGACGTACCCGGGATAGATCGGCACCTTGTTGCCGAAGCCGCCGCCGATGTCCGGCGAGATCACCTGGATCTTGTGCTCGGGGATGCCGGCCACGATCGCGTAGAGGGTCCGGTGCGCGTGCGGCGCCTGGGTGGTGGACCAGAGCCGCAGCTTGCCCTCGACCGGGTCGAAGTCGGCGACCGCACCGCAGGTCTCCATCGGCGCCGGATGCACCCGTGGATAGACGATGTCCTCGCTGACCACCACGTCGGCGCGGGCGAAGACCGCTTCGGTGGCCGCCTCGTCGCCGGTCTCCCAGTCGAAGCAGTGGTTGTCGGACTTGCCTTCCAGGTCGTCGCGGATCACCGGCGCGTCCGGTGCCAGGGCCCGGCGCACGTCGATCACCGGGTCGAGGACGTCGTACTCGACGTCGATCAGTTCCAGGGCGTCGCGGGCGGCGTAGCGGTCCGCCGCGACCACGAACGCCACCTCCTGCCCCTGGAAGCGCACCTTGTCGGTGGCGAGCACCGCCTGCACGTCGTTGGAGAGGGTAGGCATCCAGGCCAGGTTCAACTCGGCCAGGGCCGCCCCGGTCACCACCGCCTGCACCCCGGGTGACGCCTCGGCGGCGCTGGTGTCGATGCTGACGATCCGGGCGTGCGCGACCGGCGCCCGCAGGATCGCCAGGTGCAGCATGCCGGGCAGTTGCACGTCGTCGACGTACCGCCCCCGGCCACGGACGAAGCGCGGATCCTCCTTGCGCAGCATCCGGCCGTACCCGACGGGCTTCTGGTCGTTGTCGTGGAAGGTGTCCACGCGCTCGTGCACGGTCGTCATGCGGGGCTCCCGGCGGGTTGACCGGCGTTGTCGATCGCGCCGGCATCGGGTGCTTCGGTGGTCTCGGTGACCCGGGCCGCGGCCTGCTGCTCGTGCACGGCCGCCCAGCGCACCGAGCGCACGATCGTGGCGTAGCCGGTGCAGCGGCAGATCTGGCCGGAGATGGCCTCGCGGATCTCCGCCTCGCTGGGGTCCGGGTTGCGGTCCAGCAGCGCCCGGCAGGTCATCATCATCCCCGGGGTGCAGAAGCCGCACTGGAGGCCGTGGCACTGTATGAAACCCTGCTGGATCGGGTCCAGCTCCGCGCCCTTGGCCAGCCCCTCGACCGTACGCACCTGGTGGCCGCCGGCCATCGCGGCCAGCACGGTGCAGGACTTCACCGGCTCACCGTCCAGCCAGACCACGCAGGTGCCGCAGTTGCTTGTGTCGCAGCCCCAGTGCGTGCCGGTCAGGCCGAGCACGTCCCGCAGGAAGTGCACAAGCAGCAACCGGCCCTCAATCTCCCGGGTGACCTCGACGTCGTTGACGGTCATCGTGACCTGCATCTTCAACTCCTCGCCCGCGCGGTGGCCCGGCGCAGGGCCCGCTTGGTCAGCTCGGCGGCCAGATGCCGCTTGTAGTCGGCGCTGCCCCGCTGGTCGGTGACCGGGTCGCAGCTGCGGGCCGCGATCTCCCCGGCCCGCTCGAAGAGGCTCTCGGAGGGCTCCTGGCCACGCAGCGCCGCCGAGACCGCCGGGATGCCTGTGGTGTTCGGGCCGACCGCGGCGAGCCCCACCCGGGCGTCGGCGATCACGCCGCCGTCGAGCCAGATGGCCGCGCCGGCCGAGACCACGGCCCAGTCGCCGGCCCGCCGTTCGACCTTCTCGTACGCGCTGCCGCCGCCCGGCCGTACCGGCAGCCGGATCTCGACAAGCATCTCCGCCTCGCCGACCGCCGTCTCGTACGGCCCGACGTGGAACTCCTCCATCGACACGATCCGCTCGGTCCCACCCGACCCGCGGATCACGCAGCTCGCGTCAAGCGTGGTGCAGACGGCGGAGAGGTCCTCGGACGGATCGGCCTGACAGAGCGAGCCGCCCAGCGTGCCCCGGTTGCGTACCACCGGATCGGCGATCACCCGCTCGGCGTCGGCGAAGATCGGAAAGGCCGCCGCCAGCTCGGCCGATTCGAGCAGCTCGCGGTGCCGGGTGAGCGCTCCGATCCGCAACTCGTCGGGCCCGGGCCGGATGTAGCCCAACTCGCCGTGCAGATCGTTGATATCGATCAAATAGTCGAAGTTGGCCAGGCGAAGCTTCATCATCGGCAACAGGCTGTGCCCGCCGGCGATCAGCCTCGCCGTGCTGCCCAGCCGCTCCAACAGGCCGATGGCCTCGTCCACAGTCGTGGCTCGCTCGTACTCGAACGGCGCCGGAACCTGCATCTCGCACCTCCGCGGTCCCGGCAGACCCTGGTATCAAGGTCCACTCAAGTCAACGACGACTTAAGGGATCGCTTAGGTCGACTTGACGATCCCCCGCCGCGCACGGATCGTGCTGGGATGCGGGAGATCGCCGACGGGCTGGTGGCCTGGCGCGCCAGCGGCGTCGGGTACGCCGTGGCGACCGTCGTACGGACCTGGCGGTCGGCACCCCGACAGCCGGGCGCCACCATGGCGGTCTCCGCCGACGGCGAGGTCCTGGGCAGTGTCTCGGGTGGCTGTGTCGAGGGGGCGGTCTACGAACTCTGCCGGGAGTCGATCGAGACGGGCAAGACCCGGACCGAGACCTACGGCGTCAGCGACGACGACGCGGTGGGCGTGGGTCTGACCTGCGGCGGCACCGTCGAGATCATGGTGCAACCGGACGTGGCGCTGACCGAGGCGGACGAGGTGCTCGCCGCGATCCGGCAGGGCCGGCCGGTGGCCACCGCGTCGACCGGCGACGCCCAACTGGTGCTCTGGCCGGACCGGACCGCCGGCAGTCTCGGCGACCCCGGGCTGGACCGCGCGGTGGCGCAGCAGGCGGCCGGGATGCGCGCCCTCGGCGCCACCGGCATGCTCCACCTCGGTACGCACGGCGAACAGCGCCGCGACGAGGTGGCCGTCTTCGTCCAGTCCTACCTGCCCCCGCCCCGCATGATCGTCTTCGGCGCGATCGACTACGCCGCCGCGGTGGCCCGGATCGGCCGGTTCCTCGGCTACCACGTCACGGTCTGCGACGCCCGCCAGGTCTTCGCCACCCGCAGACGGTTCCCGGAGGCCGACGAGGTCGTCGTCGGGTGGCCGCACCGCTACCTCGCCTCGACGATCGTCGACGAGCGGACGGTGCTCTGCGTGCTGACCCACGATCCGAAGTTCGACGTACCGCTGCTCGAGGTCGCCCTGCGTACCCCCGCCCGCTACATCGGGGCGATGGGCAGCCGGCGTACCCACACCGACCGGCTGCGCCGGCTACGCGAGGCGGGGGTGCCGGAGGCGGCACTGGCCCGGCTCTGCTCGCCGATCGGGCTGGACCTCGGGGCCCGTACGCCCGAGGAGACCGCCGTGGCGATCGCCGCCGAGATCATCGCCCGAGCCGGCGACGGCTCGGGCCGCCCACTCACCGAACTGGACACCCCGATCCACCGGCACTGATCTTCGGTCGTGCGTGGACGGTGCACCCACCGGTGCCGGGGCCCGCAACATCGCCATGGCATCATCGGCGCATGCCGCATGTGATCGACTCGTCACGCACCGCACCGACGGGGCACCGACCCCACCTCGCGCGCACCGAGCCGAACCGCTTCGGTCTGCTGCTGCGCCGGCACCGCACCGACTCCGGCCTGACCATCGACGAATTGGCCACCGCCTCGGGGGTCAGCGTCCGGGCGATAAGCGACATGGAGCGCGGCCGTAGCCGGGTACCGCAACGGCGTACGGTCGAGGCGCTGGTCAGGGCGCTGAACCTACCGACCGGCGCGGCCACCGCCCTGCGCGACAGCGCCCGCGCCGGTCGCCGCGAAGGGCGGACGGCACCGGCGCTGGCACCGCCGCGTACCGTCGCCGACTTCACCGGCCGGCACGGCGAGCTGGCCTGGGTGGGCGAACTCGTCGCCCGTGGCGCCGAACCGGCGGACCGACCCGACGCACCGGTGGTCGCGGTCGTCTCGGGGCCGCCCGGCCTCGGCAAGACCGCGCTGATGGTGCAGGCCGCGACCCGGTACGCCGCCTCGTTTCCCGACGGGGTGCTCTTCGTCGACCTGCGCGGCCTGGACGCCGATCCGCCCCGCCCGGACGATCTGCTGCTCCGCCTGCTGATCGCGCTCGGGGTGGAGGAGAGCCGGGTACCGGCCGACCAGCATTCCCGGGGTGCCCAGTACCGGGCCCTGCTCCGCGAGCGGCGCAGTCTGCTGCTGCTCGACAACGCCGCCGACGAGGCACAGATCCGTCCCCTGCTGCCGGGCGCCGGCAGCACCATGACGATCATCACCAGCCGGCGGGCGCTTGCCGGTCTGGAGGCGGTCGACCGGCTCACCCTGCCCGCCCTCACCTCGGGTGAGGCGGTCGCCCTGCTGCAACGGATCATCGGTCCGGCCCGCGCCACCGAGCCGGAGGCCATGCTGCTCGGCCTCGCGCGTGCCTGCGGGCACCTGCCGTTGGCGTTGCGGATCGCCGGTAACCGCCTGCTCAGCCGGCCGGACTGGAGCATCGAGTATCTGCTGTCCCGGCTCGCCGACCAGGACAACCGGCTCGACCTCCTGGTCGCCGGGGACCTGCAGATCGCGGCACCGTTCATGCTCTCCTACCGGCAGCTCTCCCCTGCCGCGGCGCAGACCTTCCGGCGGCTGGCGGTGCTACCCGGGCCGGACACCGGGCTGGACCTGGCCGCCCAGGCGGCCGGGCTGGACCTGCGACAGACCGAGTCCGCACTTGAGGAACTGGCCGAACTCGGGCTGCTCCAGCCGGCCACCGACGGCCGCTACCGGTTCCACGACCTGATGCGTCTCTTCGCCCGGGCCCGGCTGGCCGCCGAGGAGAGCGCGGCGGCGCGGCAGCAGGTCGAGGCGCGGGTGATCACCTGGTTGCTAACGACCGCGATCGCGGCCGGCCGGTGGTTCGAGCCGAGGTACGCCACCGCGCCCGATCCGACAACGGCCCAGCTCTCCGGTCAGGGCTGGGCCACCGCGCAGGACGCCGGCCGCTGGATCGAGCAGGAGAGCCGCAACTGGTTCGGCGCGCTGCGCTGGGCCGTCGCCGCCGGCCGGCACGCCGAGGTGCTGGCCGTCGCGGACGCCATGCACTGGTTCTCCGACCGGTGGGTGCACTGGGAACACTGGCTTGAGGTGTACCAGATGTCGGCCGACTCGGCCGCGGCGCTCGGCGACCCACGCGACCGGGCGATCCACCTGAACTACCTCTCCTGGGCCTACACCACCTGCGCACACCTGCCCGATCTGGCCGAGCCGCCGGCCCGCGAGGCGCTGCGCCTGGCCGCCGTGGCGGGCGACCTGAGCCAGCAGGGTTGGGCCTGGACCTACCTCGGGCTCGCGGCCCGGCGGCGGGGCGACTCCGCCGGGGCCGAAGCGGCGGCCGGGCAGGCGCTGCCGCTCTTCGAGGCCGGAGCGGACTGGGACGGGTACGCGCAGGGGCTCGCCCTGCTGGCCGGCAGCCTCGCCGCCGCCGGCCGGCACCGCGAGGCCATCACCCGGTATCGGCGGCTGGACGCGCTGCTGACCGACCCGGACCGGGCACCGTCCCCGCTTGTCGTCGAGGTGACCGCCGGTCACGTCCACCTGAACATCGGGCAGTGCCTGCTGGCGTTGCGGCGCTGGACGGCCGCCGCAGCAAGCTTCCGGGCCGCGCTGCCCCGGCTGCAACGATCGGGGGTACGGCAGAGCGAGGCGCGTTGCCGTCACGGGCTGGGCAGCGCGCTCGCCCGGTTGGGCCGGCCGGACGAGGCCCGCACCGAACTGCGCCGGGCGGTCCGCATCGCCCGGCATGTCGGCCCGGCGGAGCTGGTCGACGCGGCGCTGCATCAACTCGCCGAACTCGCCCCGACCGGGTGAGCCGCGCCGCTGCGGCCCAATGGCGGTGGCCTGGCCGGGCCGGATACCGCCACTGCGCCGCAGCGGGGTCGGTCAGCTCAGGGCGTAGGCCCGTTGGACGGTGGTGGTGACTGTGTTTCCGGCGCTGTCGACGGCGGTGGCCCGCAGCGACACGAAGCCCGACGCCTTTCTCGGGTGCTGCACCGTGGCGGTCCAGGTGCCGTGCCGCTGCGCCGTCCGGGCCGGGGTCCACGTCCGGCCGTCGTCGTACGACACCGACACCTGCACCGAACGCACCTGGCCGGCGGACTGTTGCCGGGCCACGGTCAGCGGGATGGTCAGCGCGGCACCGGCCGGGGCGCTGTTGTCCAGCCCCAGCGCCGGCTGGAAGCCGATCGAGGTGAGCGGCAGCGGGCCCGGTTGGGCGGCACTGGTGCGGAAGGTCCACACCGTCTCCAGGTGCCGGGACAGCCGATACGGGGCGGACAGCTCGAAGGCGTACCGCAGCCGGTAGGTGGTCGGTTCGGCGGCCACCGGCCACGACCCGTACAGGTAGTCGAACTCGCCCACCAGCTCCTCGCCCCGGTGCAGGGTGAACTGGTGCCGGTGCATCGGGTACGGCAGCCCCAGGTGGCCGGCCCCGTCGCGATAGCTGCTCAGGCTGGCCCGGATGGTGTCGCCCTCCCGCGTCACGAGCGGCGAGTCGGCCGACTGCGGGGTCAGGGTGGTGTCCAGCACCGCGCCGTTCCACCGCTCCGCGTAACGGCGGCCCGGCCGGTAGCCGGCCTCCTCAGGTCGGGCCAGGGCGAGGACCAGGAGGTCGTTGGCGACGGTCCGCTCCTGGATGCCGGAGCGCCACGGCAGGTCCCCGTGGTAGTACTCGGTGCGGACCCCGGGCGTGGCGACCGCCGGCAGCTCACTGCTCAACGGGATGCCGCCCGGTGGCGCCTCCGGGTCGAAGGTGCTGTTGGTACGCCAGGCCGCCACTGCGGTGGCGTTCTGCGCGTACCCGGCCTCGACCGTGGCCAGGTCGCGCCGCGCGACGTGCCGGACCAGCCCGGTGATGAAGGAGCCCCGGATCCGCCAGCCCAACTGGTAGACGTCCGGCGCCCGACCCCGGCGGGTGGGGCCCTGGAAGATCGCGTGGACCTGGGTGGTCACGCCCGGCAGGTCGCCCGGACCGAGATCGGCGGTGCGGATGGTGGCCGGCTCGCCGCTGAGACCGGCGTAGGTCGGGTAGGTGTCGGCCGTGCGGGTCACCAGGACCGAGGCTTCGTAGGGACGGGCCTGCGGATCGGGCACGGTGATCCGGAGCGGCCGGGCCTTGTCCAGTTCGAGCAGCACGTCCCGGTCGGCGTCGGCGACGAGCTGGTTGTGGGTGATCAGCGCCGCGGTGCCGTCGACGTCCTCCACGTACGCCGACAGCCGCCAGGAGCTGTGCAGCGGTACCCGCACCGATGCGCTCGACGTGTAGAACGTGTGGCTGGTGTAGTTCCCCGGATCGGGGTTGACCAGTTCGATCAGGACCTTGGCCGGGGCGGCGCCGCCTCGGCCGCGTGCGGAGATCCGCAGGCTCGCCGCCGGCTCCTCGTGGTAGACGCTCACCGGCGTGTGCAGGCTGACGTCGCCGCCGGTGGCCACCAGGCGTCCGCTGTAGAGGCCGTACTCGGTGCTCGCCTGCTCGTCCACGTGCACCTGCACGCTGGCGGTGCCGCCGGCCGGCACGGTCAGCCGACCGGCACCGAGGGTCAGCAGGCCCTTCGGCGCGTCACTCGCCAGGTCCAGGTCGAGCGTTACCGGCCGCTCGCCCCGGTTCTGGTAGGTCATGGTCCGGGCGGAGGGTTCCTCGGTGTGCGGCCAGTCGAGCACACCGAGGCTCAGGGACGCCGGGCTGACGCTTACCGGCTGGCTCATCGCCCGGGCCACGTCGACGAAGCCGGCCCCCTGGGCGAACACGTCGTACGCCGGATTGGGCGACGCCGTGGCCATCAGGCTCTCCTTGAGCTGGCTGGCCTGCCAGCCGGGATGTGCCTGGGCCAGCAGCGCGGCGGCACCGGCCACGTGTGGCGAGGCCATCGAGGTGCCGGTCGCGGCGAAGTACGGCCCCGGCGGCAGGTGGTCGAGGGCGCTCGGCGACCGCGCCGCGTTGATCTCGGTGCCCGGTGCCCCCAGGTCCGGCTTGACGCCGAAGTCGCCGATCCGTGGGCCGCGCAGCGACGACCAGTTCAGCGCTCCGCTGCGGTCCACGTTCGCCACCGCCAACGCGGCGTCCGCCGTCGCGGGCGAGGAGACCTGCCGCTGCCAGCCGTCGGCGTTGCCGGCGGCGATGACGAAGAGCGTGCCGTACTCGGCGGTCAGGTCGTTGACGGCCTGTTCCAGCGGGTCGACACCGGGCTGGTCCGGGCCGCCCAGACTCATGTTGACGATGGCGGCGCCGGACTCGGCGGCCCACTGCATGCCGGCGAGGATGGCCGAGTCGGAGCAGAGGCCGCGCCCCTGGTCGTTCCAGCACACCTTGCCGTCGAGCACGTTCGCACCGGGCGCCACGCCCCGGTTGCGGCCCCCGGAGGCGGCACCGCTGCCCACGATGGTCGAGGAGACGTGGGTGCCGTGCCCGTTGAGGTCCAGCGCGGTTTCCCGCTCGGGTACGAAGTTGCGCCGCGCCACCACCTTGCCGGCGAGGTCGGGGTGACTGTCGTCGACGCCGCTGTCGAGCACCGCGACCCGTACCCCGGTGCCGTCGTACCCGGCGGACCAGGCGGTCGGCGCGCCGATCATGGGCACGCTGGTCTCCAGCTTGGATCGGCGTACGCCGTCGGCCCAGAGCTTGCCCCGGGTCAGCGAGGTGCGGGTGGTCTGCCAGGTCCTCGCCAGGTCGGCGACGGGTACCTTGGTGGCGAACCCGTCCACCGCCGCCAGCTCGGGTCCGGTGGCGAGTCCGCGCACGGCGGTCGCGTCGGAGACCACGAGCGGCAGGTGCGGCAGGCGGTCGAAGCCGAACTCCAGCAGCGCAGTGACGTCGAACAGCCGCTCGTCCAGCCGGTCGGCCTTGAGCAGCGGGATCGCGTCAGAGGGGATGACGTGGTCGGAGTCGTTGCGCGCCAGCCGTACGAAGTGGACGCCCTCGCGTGGGGCGACGGTCACCTCCCGGCCGCGTACCGTCACCCGGTCGCCGGTGATCAGGGTGAGCGTCCGGACCGGCTCGGCGGCGGGCGCCGGCGATGGTGCCGTGCCGGCTCGGGGGGCGATGGATTCGGCGGCGGCCGGCGGGGTCGCGACCAGCAGGGTCGCCAGTACGGCGCCGAGTGTGCCGGTCGCCAGTAGGCGGCGTTGTCGCATCAGGTGTCTCCACTCCAGGTCGACCGGTCGGTCTCCGATCGGTGTGCGGGGTGCTTGCCATGAATCCACCCGGACGTTTCGCGACAGTGGCGCAGTGGTTACCCCGGCCGGCGACGCGCGCCCCGGCGATTGCCATCGGCGCAGCTCAACCCGACGACGCCGGGCCCGGCGTGTGACAATCACCATCCTGAATGGCGCGTTTTCCGCATCCGTTTCTGCCGGTCGTTCCGCCGCCGCCACGGGCCCGACCAGCGGCCGATCGGGGGAAGGCGACGGCGCGGGCCGTTCGCCACCGGATGCCAGGCAGCAGCAGACCACGGCCGAAACCGGTGACCTTCCGCTGCCGCGGGCATACTGATCGTATGCGGCATGATGTGCACCGCCATGGCAGGACCGGTCGACCAACGGCAGCGACCCACGAGCCACGCGACGGGGCGGCCACGTCACCCACCAGCATCCACGGTCATCACGGCATCGAGCGCCGCCACCTGTTCGGCGGGCACCGCTTCGACAATGCCGGGCACCTGTTGGCGCTGCAACGCGCGGTGGGTAACCGTGGCGTCGGCGAGCTACTCACCGCCCAGCGGATGAATCAGGGCCAGGACCAGGACCAGACGCAGGGCCAGGCAGCCGGAACGGGACCGGCGCCCGTGGTTACCCCCGCCGAGATCGAGCAGCTCCGGGCGTATCACCAGACCACCACCAACCGGCAGGTGCGGACGCTGCTCGACGAGCTGATCCCGCACCTTGCGCGAGTTGCGACCTGGACCCCGGGGCCGGGCACGGGCGGTGGCCACACCCGCAACCTCGGCCCGGCCCCGGCCGGCGGCTCCCAGTACGAGATCAGCTATGCCAGCGGCGGTTCGGACTCGGAACGGATCGCGGTGCTGGTGCACGAACTGACCCACGTCGCGGTCAACGAGTCCTACGACTCGGACATGCTCAACTACCCGGTGGCGCCGCTGCCGGCCGGCTCGACCGCGGCCGGCGAGGAGGCCCGGCAGAACGCGCGGGTCCGGGCCACCAATCAGGACCAGCTCAACGCGTTCCAGGCGCACGCGGTCCGCAACGCGGCCGAACTGCTGGAGCTGCTGCCGGCTGCGGGGTTCAGGTCGGCCAGGATGCAGGAGGCGGCCAACAAGCTCAGCGGCCACACCGCCCAGAAACCGCTGTACGAGTACGACGCCGTCCTCAGCCACCTGCTGGTGTGGGCCGACCGCGACGGGGTGCCCCGCACGACGCAGTTCTACCAGCGGCTGACCGCGTGCGTGGCCGAGGCCGCCGGCTGGCGGCAGGCCGGCGCGATCAACCCGACCGCCACCGCCGACAGCCTCGACGAGCAGCGGGACCGGGTGATGAACGCACGGTTGGCGATCCCGGCCCCGACGCCCGCCCCGGCCGCGGCTACCGCGGGCCCGAGCAGCGCCGGCCCGGGCGCGGCGGCTCACCGTTCCATCCGGGACCAGGCGAAGAACACGCTCAACAGACTGGCCGGGCGGTTTCCCCGACGCGACGAGAGCTGAACGCCGGCAGAGGGCGGCGGCAATGGGCCGCCGCCCTCTTCGACGGGTCCGTCACTCGCCCGTCCCGGCGGGCCGGGACTGCTTGTCGAGTACGCGCCGGAACTCGGCAAGGGTCTTCTTGTCGGCCTTGTCAAGGGCGCCCGCCTTGCCGGTCAGCCGCTGCGCCAGGGTCGAGGCCGGCACGTTGCTGCTCACCACACTCACCTGGAGGGTGGCCTGGAAGCAGCGCGGTGCGCTGGCGCAGTCACCCTGCTGGCCGTCGATCGTCTGGCTGCCGAGCGTCCGGTACGCGGGCGGGAACGACACCAGGCTGGCGAAGCCGAGGAACTGCGGTGGCAGCGGGCTGTCGTCCTCCAGCACGGTCACCACGGCGGCCAGCGGGGCCAACTCCTCCAGGGTGACCACGATCGACCGGTTCGCCGGCAGGTCGACCGCCGAGTTGTCGTCGACGTCGTTGTCGGCGAAGGTGAAGCACCGCACATTGCGGACGGTCTGGCCGAGCACGTTGCAGCTGGCGGTGGGGTCGAGGACCCCGACGATTATCGGGTCCCACTCCCCCGTGCCGGCGATGCCCTGGTCGCCGTCGGCGAAGGAACGCATGCTGGCCAGGGTGACCCGCAGCGTGGTCCGCTGCGGCACCACGGTGGCCGCACGGGTCACCGTGTTGTTGTTCTCCGCGCCGCCCGGCTCCACCACCTCGTTGAAGACGTCAACGGTGGCCGCGGTGGTGATCGCGCCGGCCTGGAAGTAGGTGCCCTGGAGGGTCACCGTCTGCGACTCACCGGCGTTGAGGCCGTCGATCCGGGCCGTCGGGCCGAACGCGTCGCTCTGCCGCAGCCGCCACTGCACCGAGAACGGCTTGGCCGCGATGGGCCCGTCGTTGCGGACCGTGATGCGGGCGGTGGTGGGCACGCCGCGTACCGGTGACGTCGGGTCGAGAGTGAAGTTGGTGATCACCAGGTCGATGGGGGCCGGCTGCACCGTCACCGCCCGGACGAAGCGGTTGTTCGCCTCGTTGGTCTCGGTGACGTTGTTGAAGGCGTCCACCAGGGCCACCGTGCTGAAGTTGCCGGGCTTCGGGTAGGCGAAGGTGAAGGTGACAGTGGTCGTCGCCCCGGCGGCGAGGCCGTTCACCTGCCGCGAGACGGTGGACAGGCTCGGGGTGTTGACGTAGAAGGCGTCCGGGTTCCATTCCAGCAGGAACGGTCCGGCCGCGGTGTTCCCGGTGTTGCGGATCCGGATCGACACGGTTGCCGGTGCCGCCTGGGTCGGCGACGACGGGGCGATCGTGACGTCCTCGATCAGCAGATCGACGGTGTTCGGCGCCACCACCACCTGGAGCTGGAAGGTGTTGTTTGCCTCGTTCAACTCGGCGACCTGGCCGTCCGGGTCGACCGTCACCGTGCCGGGGAACGTGCCGGCGAAGGGGAAGGTGTACGCCAACGGCACGGTGGTGCTGGCACCGGCGGCGAGGCCGGCCACCCGGACGGACACCGGCGGCGCGAGCAGCCGAGGTCGCCACAGCACCCGGAACTCGGTCGCCGCGGTGTTGCCGGTGTTGCTGACCGTGATCGACGCGGTGGTGCTCTGACCGACGACCGGGGTGGAGGGCGTCAGGACGACCGCCGTCACGACCAGGTCCGCGCGGGGCGGATCGACATTCACCGTACGGGTGAGGGTGTTGTTGCCCTCGTTGCTCTCGCGTACCGCGTTTGTGGGATCCACGGTGACCGTGCTCGCCCAGGCACCGGCGACCGGGAAGGTGAACTCGATCGACACGACGGTCGAGGCACCGGCGGCCAGGCCGCCCACCTGCCGGGTCAGCGTGGCGGCCAGTGGCCACGGCCGCCAGGACACCAGGAACGCGCCAGCCGCGCTGTTGCCGTTGTTGGTGATGGTGATCCGGCCGCTGGCCACCCGGCCGGTCACCGGGCGGGCCGGAACGGTGTCGAGGGCGCTGACCACCAGGTCGACGGTGGCGGCGACCACGGTCACCGGCAGCAGCGCCAGGTTGTTCGCCTCGTTGGTCTCCACCACGCTGTTCGCGGTGTCCACCACCGCGACGGTCTCGAAGTTGCCGGCCGTCGGGAAGGTGAAGGCGAAGGTGAGGTCGACCGAGGTGTTGGCCGCCAGGTTCGCCACCGGGGTGGACGGTCCGCTCGGCGCGAAGGGATTCTGTCGCCACTGCACGACGAATCCGGTCGCCGCGCAGGTGCCGGTGTTGCGTACGGTGACGGTGAAGGTGGCGGCCTGACCCTGGACGGGCTGGCTCGGTGTGACGGTGAACCCGGTCACGCTGAGATCCGCGCAGGGTGCCTGGGCCTGTGCCGCCTGCGGGACGGTCAGCGTCAGACCGAGCCCGAGCAGCACGGCTCCGGCCGCCCCGAGCAGGCGACGCAGTGGGCCACGTTGTCCTGACATGATGCACCTACCTCTTTTGGTGCCGCCCCGCGGTGGTACGCCGCCTGCCGTGCTCAGGCGAGCGTCCGTCCGCGTTGCTCTGGAACTGCGGGAAGGCCCAGCAACGACTGGATCGTCGGGGCCACGTCGAGAAGTGACATTCCGGCACGGTAACCGGCATCGATCCGGTCGCCGGCCATGACGAGGACGCCCTGTTCGGCGTGGTTGGCGTCGTCGGGGCCGGTGTCGTTCTCGAAGCTGTACAGGTCGGTCGTCGGTCCGATCGTGCCCGCGGCCCGCCAGCGCAGATCACCGAAGTACACGATCAGGTCCGGTGGGACGCCTTCCACCTGGGGGTACACGTCCTCCGGCCGGATCACCCGGGTACCCATCGGCCGACCCCGGTGATCGACGAGCGCCGCCAACTCGGTGCTGAGCAGGTCGCGGACGTGCTCGTACTCGCTCGGCGGGACGGTGCCCTGCGGCTCGCGTCCCGCCACGTTTATGAAGAGGCGACCGTAGTAGCCGCCCTCGGCCCAGGCCGTCGTCCGCCGCCAGTCGACCCGGCACTGCGAGATGGGCACGGCCGAGGGCGGCTGCTCGGCGAGGACGAGCAGGCCACGCCGGCGCAACCACTCGTTGATGTGGAAGCCGCCCACCATCGGTTGGGCGCCGTGATCGCTTGCGATCACGACGGTGGTGTCGTCGTCCAGATCGGTCAGAAAGGCCGCGAGGTGGCGGTCCAGTGCCCGGTAGTAGTCGCGGAAGATCGTCTCGAAGGGGTTGCCCGGCCGGTACCCGGGATGGTCCGGGTCGCAGTACCGCCAGAATCCGTGGTGCAGCCGGTCGGGGCCCATGTCGACGAAGGAGAAGAACGTCCACGGGCGGGTCCTGGCCAGGTACCGGGCCACGGTGAACCGTTGCTCGGATAGGTCGAAGATCTGCTGGCTGATCCGGGCCTTGTCGTCCGTCCGGAAATCCGTCACGTCGAGCAGGTAGCCGTTGGTCAGCCGGTGGATCTCGGTGCCCAGCTCGGTGGGCCAGGTGTAGTCGGTCTCAGTGGACGGCGCGAGGAAGCACGAGACGAGACAGCCCCTGACCGGGCTCGGCGGATACGTTCCCGGCACCCCGAGGACCACGCTGTCGCCGCCCGCCGCCCCCACCATGTCCCAGATCCGGGGTACCCGGACGGACCGTGAGGTGGCGATGCTGAGCCGGTCATAGCTGTGATCCGCCCGGTTGCGGAAACCGTAGATCCCGATCTCCCCGGGCGAGCGGCCCGACATCATGCAGGACCAGGCGGGCACCGTGATCGGTGGGACAACGCTGGTGAGCGGACCCCACAGCGACCGTGACCGCAACGCCGTCAGGGTGGGCATGTCGTCCGCGTACCGGTCGAAGAGTAGCTGGGGCGCCACGCCGTCGAGCCCGATCACGGCGAGCCGGCCGGTCCTGCCCATCACTGCCTCCGCATCTCCCGCCCCGCCTCGACGGCGCGGGTCGCCGCCGCTCACCCTGACGTCCGGGGCGTGACCCCTCCGTCACCCGTCCGTCATCGCACCCCGGCCGCGGGCGACGACGCGGTGACGGAACCCGAGTTTGCTTGGGGCCGACCTGCGATCACGTTGTCCTGCCAGGCATGGGGTGGTGGCGTGCCAGCCGAGACGTACCGAACAGCCCTCGACTTCCTCGTCTTCTCGCCGCCCGGACTTCCGGACCCGGCACTCGCCATCGCCGCCAGCCGCGCCGGGGCCATCGGGATCCTGAACCTCCAGTTCACCGCCGACCTCGAAGCGGCGCGGGCCGGGGTGCGGCGGTTGGCCGACCGGGCGCGGGGCCGCTGGGGCGTGCTGGTCGACGACGGGGCAACCCTTGTCGAACCGCTGCTCGGCGCGGCTGACCAGCGGCCGGACGTGCTGGTGGTGCCGGCCGGCGTACCGGAGCTACCGGCCGTGGTGGCGGCGGTCCGCGCGGCAGGCGCGGCGGCCTTCGTGGTGGCGACCGACCTGGCGGCGGCCGAACAGGCGGCGGACGCCGGGGCCGACGCCGTGATCGTGAAGGGCAACGAGGCCGGCGGTTGGGTGGGCGAGGAAACCTCCTTCGTGCTCGTGCAGCGCTGCCTGGACACGCTCCGGCTGCCGCTCTGGGTGCAGGGCGGGATCGGCCTGCACACCGTGGCCGCCTGCCAGGCGGCCGGCGCGGCCGGCGTGGTGCTCGACGGTCAGGTGCTGCTGGCCCGGGAATCGTCGCTGCCGCCCGCCTGGCGCGCCCGGCTACTGTCGGCCGACGGCGCGGAGACGGTGTGCCGGGGCGAGGAGGCCGGCCCGCGGTTCCGCGTTCTGGGCCAGGGTCCCCCATCGGCGGACCTGCTCCGCGACGTCGTGGCGGGTGCCGGCCGGCCGGCGGAGCACGACGGTGTCCTCGCCGTCGGCCAGGAGGTCGCCTTCGCCGCCGACCTGGCCCGTCGCTTCACGACGGTGGGCGGGATCATCGGTGCCCTGCGCGACGCCGCCGTGGCCCAGTGCCACACCGTACGCGCCGACAACCCGCTACGGGCGCAGAGCCCGCTGGCGCGCTCCCACGGCACCCGGTTTCCGTTG
This sequence comes from Micromonospora sp. PRAS1, assembly GCF_059553435.1. Taxonomy (NCBI): domain Bacteria; kingdom Bacillati; phylum Actinomycetota; class Actinomycetes; order Micromonosporales; family Micromonosporaceae; genus Micromonospora; species Micromonospora sp. PRAS1. Next base: position 16,291 of record NZ_JCANNB010000008.1, on the reverse strand, counting down.
GTGCAGGGGCCGATGACCCGGGTCAGCGACCGGACCGCCTTCGCGGCGGAGGTTGCCGAGGCCGGTGGTCTGCCGTTCCTCGCGCTGAGCCTGATGCGTGGACCGGACGTCGCGGCGCTGCTGGCGCATACTCGAGCCCGGCTGCCCGACCACCCGTGGGGCGTGGGCATCCTGGGTTTCGTTCCCCCGCAACTGCGCGCGGAGCAGTTGGCGGCGATCGTCGCCGACCCACCGCCGTTCGCCCTGATCGCCGGCGGCCGACCGGACCAGGCCCGCGAGCTGGAGGCCCACGGGATCGCCACCTACCTGCACGTGCCCTCCCCGACGCTGCTCTCGATGTACCTGCGCGACGGGGCTAGACGCTTCGTCTTCGAGGGCCGCGAGTGCGGCGGCCACGTCGGCCCACGGAGCAGCTTCGTGCTCTGGGAACTCGCGGTCCGGACGCTGCTGGCGGAGCTGCCGGCCGGAGCGGACGCCGGGGAGTACCACGTCCTGCTGGCCGGTGGGATCCACGACGGCAGGTCGGGGGCGATGGCGGCGGCGATCGCGGCCCCGCTGGTGGCCCGCGGCATCCGGGTCGGCGCGCTTATGGGCACGGCGTACCTGTTCACCGGGGAGGCGGTCGACTCCGGTGCGGTGACCGCCGACTTCCAGCAGGCGGCGCTCTCCTGCCGGAGCACGACCCTGTTGGAGACCGGCCCCGGCCACGCCACCCGGTGCGCGCCGTCGCCGTACGTCGACGACTTCGCCGCCCGCAAGCAGCAGTTGCGGCGGCAGGGCGCCAGCCCGTCGGCGGTACGCGACGAACTGGAACGGCTCAACGTGGGCCGGCTGCGCATCGCCACCAAGGGTCTCGACCGGCGCCCCACCGCCGACGGAACGGGCACCGAACTGGGCACGGTGGACGCGGCCGAGCGGTGGCACCAGGGCCTCTACATGATTGGTCAGGTCGCGGCGCTGCGTACCGAGGTCGGCACCATCGAGGAGCTGCACCGCGAGGTCTGCGAAGGCAGCACGGAGCGGCTCGGGTCGCTACCTGTCGCGCCGGCCCGCACCGAACCCGTACCGGCGCCGGTGGACGTGGCCGTGATCGGGATGAGCTGCATCCTGCCCGGCGCCGCCGACCTGGCCTCGTACTGGGCCAACATCCTCGACAAGGTCGACGCGATCACCGAGGTGCCGCCCCGACGCTGGGACTGGCGCCGCTACTACGACCCCGACCGGGCCGCCCGGGACCGGGTCTACTCCCGGTGGGGCGGCTTCGTCGACGAGGTCCCGTTCGACCCGGTGGCCTTCGGCATGCCACCGCACTCGCTGCCCTCCATCGAGCCGTTCCAGCTGCTCGGGCTCGTGGTGGCGCAGGCAGCGCTTGGCGACGCCGGCTACCTCGAACGACCGTTCCCCCGGGACCGTACCGCCGTGGTGCTCGGTGCCGGTGGTGGCGGCGCCGACCTCGCCGGTGGATACCTGGTGCGTTCGGCGCTGCCCGCGCTCTTCGGCGACGACGCCGCCCGGATCACCGCCGAACTCGGACCCGCGCTGCCGGAGTGGACCGAGGACAGCTTCCCGGGGCTGCTGGTCAACGTCGCGGCCGGCCGCATCGCCAACCGGCTCGACCTGGGCGGAAGCAACTACACCGTCGACGCGGCCTGCGCCTCGTCGCTCGCCGCGCTCCATCTCGGCGTCCTGGAGTTGGCCAGCCACCGCAGCGACCTGGCGGTCGTCGGTGGCGTCGACGCGCTCCAGAACCCCTTCACCTACCTCTGCTTCAGCAAGACCCAGGCACTGTCACCGAGTGGTCGCTGCCGCCCCTTCGACGCCTCGGCGGACGGCATCGCCATCAGCGAGGGCTTCGCCGCGGTGGTGCTCAAGCGGTTGACCGACGCCGAGCGCGACGGCGACCGGATCTACGCCGTCATCCGGGGCGTCGGCTCGTCGAGCGACGGCCGGGACCGCAGCCTCACCGCACCCCGACCTGAGGGGCAGATCCAGGCGCTGCGCCGGGCGTACGCGCAGGCCGGCAGCTCACCGGCGAGCGTCGGGCTGGTCGAGGCGCACGGCACCGGCACGGTCGCCGGTGACCTGGCGGAATCCCAGGCGCTGACGACGGTGTGGCGCGAGGCCGACGCCGAGGCGCAGTCCTGCGCCGTCGGTTCGGTCAAGTCGATGATCGGGCACACCAAGGCCACCGCCGGGGTGGCCGGGCTCATCAAGGCCGCGCTCGCGCTGCACCACAAGGTGCTGCCGGCCACCCTCGGCGTGACGGCACCGAACCCGAAGGCCGGGCTCACCACCGGCCCGCTCTACGTCAACAGCGAGAACCGGCCCTGGCTGGCCCCGCCCGACGGCACCCCGAGACGGGCCGGGGTGAGTTCGTTCGGCTTCGGCGGCACCAACTTCCACCTGGTCCTGGAGGAGTATCCGGGCGACTTCCTGCCCGCGCCGCCCGTCCGGGAGCACTGGCCCGCCGAGCTGTTTGTCTGGCGCGGCCAGCACCGGGACGAACTGACCGAGGCAGTCGCTGCCCTGCTCGGCCGGCTCGATTCGCTGCCGCCGGCCGAACTGCCCCGGCTCGTCGACCTGGCCGCCGCGCACGCCCGGCACCGCCCGGTTCCGGGCTCGCCGGTGAACCTCGCGCTCGTCGCCACCTCGCCGGCCGACCTGATCGCCAAGCTGCGCCGGGCCCGCGACGTCCTCGCCGCGCCGGCAGCCCGGGTACACACCGCCGACGGCCTGCACTTCACCGCCGACGGCGGGCTGCTGGCCGACGGGCGCACGGCCTTCCTCTTCCCCGGACAGGGCTCGCAGTACGTGGACATGGGACGCGACATCGCCCTGCTCTTTCCGGCGGTACGGGAGAGCTTCGAGCACGCCGACCGGGTGTTGGCGGGGCGCTGGGACGGGCCGTTGAGCCGTACCGTCTTCCCGGTACCGGCCTTCACCGGCGAGCAGGCGCAGGCGCAGACGGCGGCCCTGGCGCGTACGGACGTCGCCCAGGCCGCGCTTGGCGCGCTGGAGTTGGCGTACCTGACGCTACTGCGCCAGGCCGGTGCCGAGCCGGACCTGGTCGCCGGGCACAGCTACGGCGAGTTCGTCGCGCTGACGGCGGCGGGCTGCCTGCCCGCGGACGACCTGCTGCGGCTCTCCGAGGCCCGGGGACGGTTCATCCGCGAGGAGTCCACAGGCGTGGACGGCGCGATGGCGGCGGCCCGGGCCACGCCGGAGGACCTGCGGCCCCACCTGGACGGATCGGACCTGGTGGTGGCGAACCTGAACGCACCGGCGCAGACCGTCGTCTCCGGTCGGCGGGCCAGCGTCGACGCGTTCGTGGCGCGGTGCCGCGCGGCCGGGATCGCCGTCCGCACGCTGCCGGTCTCCTGCGCCTTCCACTCGCCGCTTGTGGCACCGGCCCGGAAACGCCTCGCCGAACTGCTGCGCGGCACCGCCTTTGCCGCACCCCGGATGCCCGTCTACGCCAACACCACGGCCGCCGCCTACCCGCAGGAGCCGACGAAGCTGGTCGAGTTGCTCGCGGATCACCTGGTACGCCCGGTGCGCTTCGTCGAGCAGGTGGAGGCGATGTTCGCCGCCGGTGCGCGGGTGTTCGTTGAGGTGGGCCCCAGAAACGTCCTCTCCGGTCTGGTGGCCGGCATTCTCGGCGACCGACCGCACCTGGCCGTACCGGTGGACGTGCCCGGCCGACCGGCACTTGCCACCATGCTCGGCTGCCTGGCGGCGCTCGCGGCGGAGGGCGCGCCCGTCGACGTACGCCCCTGGTTCGCGGGGCGGTCAACGGGCGACCTGGACCTCGCCGCGCTCGCCGACCGCCCCGCAGCCCGTCCCGGCCGTTGGCTGGTGGACGGCGGACGGGCCCGACCGGCGTCCACACCGACGCCACGGCAAGCGGCGGCTGGCAGCGCCGACCGTCTCGACCAGCTCGATTCCGGAGGGCAGCAGGTGACCCAGAGCGTGACGCCGTCGTCGAACGGCAAACGGACCGACCACGGAGTCCCACCCCGGCTTCTCGATCCGCCGGCCGCCGGCCCGGTAGCCCGGTCGGCGGCCGCCGCCCAACCGGCCGGTACGCCGGCCGCCGGCCGGGCGGAGCAGGTGATGGACTCGTACCACCAGGTGATGCAGCAGTTCCTGGAGACCCAGCGCAACGTCATGCTGGCGTACCTCGGGGTGGGCGTCGACCTGCCCGACCCGACCGAACAGGTCGAGCCCGCCGCCGCCACCCACCAGCTGCCGACCACCCGCCAGTGGCCGGCGATAACCGGGCCGCCCGAGACCAGCCCGGCGGTGACCAGCCCGGCCGTGACCAGCCCAGCGGTGACCAGCCCGGCCGTGACCAGCCCAGCGGTGACCAGCCCGCCCGGGACCATACCGGCGATGACCGTGCCGGCCGTGACCGTGCCCGCCGCGCGGCCCGCAGCCGACGGGGCACGGCCGGACGAACCGGGCCGGGCGGAGTTGGGTCGGGAGGAACTGACGCGGCGGCTGCTCCAGGTGGTCAGCGACCGCACCGGCTACCCGGAGGAGATGCTGTCGCTCGACGCCGACCTCGAGGCCGACCTGGGCATCGACTCGATCAAGCGGGTGGAGATCGCCGGCCTGATGCTCCAGTCCCTGACGCTGCCGCAGGGTGCCGACCCAGACCTGGAGAGCATGCGGACCGGCCGCACCCTGCGGCAGATCGTCGCGGCGATCGAGGAGCTGACCGGGACCGGCGAGCCCGAGCTGACCACGAACCGGAACCAGCGCCCTTTTGAGCCAGTGCCGACCGACGACCGGCGGATCGGTCGGCACCTGCCCCGGGCGGTCGCGGCACCGCACCCGGGTACGCCGGGCGGGCTGGCCGACGGTGCGCTCCTCGTGGTCGACGGCGGATGCCCGATCGGCACCGCGACGGTCGACCGGCTGCGGGCCGAGGGACGGCGGGTGATCCGGGTGGTCGTCGGAGCGCCCGGTACATCCGGGACGGACCTCGCCGTCGACGAGCCCGCCGACCCGGCGGCCGTGACGCGGTTGCGGCATGGCCTCCGGCAGCACGCGGAGCGCATCACCGGGCTGATCCACCTCGTCGCGCTCGCGCCGCGCGACCCGGCCGGCGGGCAGGACCCTGCGGCGGTGGACCGGGCCTGCGGGCTCTTCCTGCTGGTCCGCGAGCTGGCCGCCGATCTGGAGGCGGCGGCGCAGGCGGGCGGCGCCGTCGTACTGACCGCCACCGCACTCGGCGGCCAGCTGGGCCTGGCCGGCACCGGTGCGGGCGGCGCGGCCGACGCCGCCCTGCTCGGTTTCGTCAAGAGCCTGGCCCACGAATGGCCCACGGTCCGGGTGAAGGCCGTGGACCTGGCGCCGGAGCCGGCGGAACGGGCCGCCGGCCAGTTGCTCGCCGAGTTGACGGCGGACGACGGACTTGTCGAGGTCGGCTACCGCGACGGCGTACGCACGATGGTCGCCCTGGAACCGGCCGAGCTGGTCGACCGGGAACGCTCCGAGCCGCTCGGTCCCGACAGCGTGCTGCTGGCGATCGGTGGAGCGCGCGGGATCACGGCCGAGACGGTGTCGGCGCTGGTCGAGGACTCCCCGGGCGGCACCGTGGTCCTGGTCGGGCGTTCGCCGGCCGTCGCCGAGGCGCAGGCCACGGCGGGGCTGACCGACCCGCGCGAGCTGCGGCGCACCCTGCTGAGCCGGCTGCGGGACGCCGGGGAGCCGCATCCACCGGCGGCGGTCGAGGCGGCGTACCGGAAACTGCTCGGGCAGCGCGAGGCCGCCGCCACCGTGCGGCGGCTGCGCGCGGCGGGCGCCCGGGTGGAGTACGTCGTCTGCGACGTGCGCGATCCGGCCGCGTTCGGCGCGCTCGTCGACGACGTGTACGCCCGGCACGGGCGCATCGACGGCGTCATCCACGGCGCGGGCGTCATCTCCGACCGGCTGGTACGGGACAAGCAGCTGGACTCGCTCCGGCAGGTACTGGCCACCAAGCTCGTCCCGGCCGAGGTGCTCACCGCCCGGCTGCGCCCCGACACGCTCCGGTTCGTCGCGTTCTTCAGCTCCGTCGCCGCCCGGTACGGCAACGCCGGCCAGGCCGACTACGCCGCCGCGAACGAGGTGCTCAACAAGCTCGCCACCGAGTTGGACGCCCGCTGGCCGGCCCGCGTGTTCGCGGTCAACTGGGGCCCGTGGGAGTCCGGGATGGTCACGCCGGAGCTGCGCCGGCGGTTCGCCGAGCGCGGCATCGCCCTGATCGCCGCCGAGGTGGGCCGCCGGCGGTTCGTCGAGGAGCTGACGTACGGGCGCAAGGGCGAGACCGAGGTGCTGATCGGCGGCACCTCCTGGGATTCGACCCCGGTCGCCGGGACCGACGCCCGACGTACGCCACCCCGGCCGCTGCTCGCCCGGGCGACCGCCGACGGCACCGGCCTGCGGTACGCCTTCGACCTGGCCCACGACACCTACCTCGCCGACCATCGGCTCGACGGCCGGCCGGTCGTGCCCTTCGCGGTGGCCCTGGAACTGATCGCGGAGGCGGCGGAGGCGGGCTGGCCGACGCGGAGCGTGGTCGGCGTGCGGGACATGCGGCTGCGGCAGGGCATCCTGCTGCCCGCCGGACCCGAGCCGACCCCGGTCGAGGTGCTGGTCACCGCCGGACTGAGTGCGGCGGCCGACCCGCCCGACGGCGAGGTCGTCCGGCCCTGCGCCGGGCAGGAGAGCCTGCCGAGCGCCGGTGTGCTCAGCGCCGAGGTGACAGTAGCGGCGGCGACCCAGCCGACGCAGGTGTACTACCGCGCGACGGTGGACCTCGGCACCGGCGTGCCGCCCCCGCCGGTCGAGCCCGGACCGTCGCCGCTGGGCACGTTGCCCGCGTTTCCGGTCGACGTCGCCGAGGCGTACGCGACGATGCTGTTCCACGGCCCCGTCTTCCAGGGCATCGCCGAGTTCCACGGCATGGACCGGCGCGGCGCCCGGACCAGCCTGCGTCCCTCTACGCCGGCCCGCTGCCTGCGCGCTGCGGAGGAGGCCCGCTGGCTGCTCGACCCGATCCTGATCGACGCCGCCCTCCAGGTGCAGGTCCTCTGGGCGCGGACCCAGTGGGACCTGACCCTGCTCCCCACCGAACTGGGCCAGCTGCGGCGCTACGCCGACCTGGCCCCGGCCGGCACCCCGGGGTCCGGGGCGCCGACCGGAGATCCGGAGGCCGGCACGCGGCCTGGCGACCCGGAGGCCGGCGTACTGGTCCGGCACGAACTGCGCATCCGGCCCGGGAGCCAGCCCCCGCTCTGCCACGCGGACCACTACTTCCGCGACGCCGACGGCCGACTGCTCGCCGTCATCACCGACATGGTGGGCGTCGGCAGCCGGGCGCTGCACCGGCTCGTGGAGACCCGACACGACACACCAGCCGCGACGACGGTCGGCTGAGCCCGATGGACAGTCCCGACGACCGGAGGACGCCGGTGACCGAGGTGAGCGCCGAGCCACGGGCGATCGAGGTGGACGCCGAGCACGTCGACTCCGACGGGCCGGCCGGTATCGCCATCATCGGCATGTCCTGCACCTTCCCGGCAGCCCCGGACGTGGCGACCTACTGGAGCAACATCCTGCGCAAGGTCGACGCCGTGACCGACCCACCGCCGCAGGCCTGGGACAGCGGCATCTACTACGATCCCGACTTCGCCGACGAGGACAAGGTGTACTGCCGGCGTGGCGGCTACCTGGGGTCGCTCGCGTCGTTCGACCCGCTGGCGTACGGCGTACCGCCGGTGGCGGTGGGCGGGGAGCCGGACCAGTGGCTCGCGCTGCGGCTGGCGCGCGACGCGCTCACCGACGCGGGCTGCACCGACCTGCCGGCGGAGGTACGGCACCGCACCGCGGTCGTGCTCGGCAAGGGCACCTATCTCAACGGCGGGAACGCCACCGCCATCCAGCGTGGCCTCATCGTCGGCCAGACCGTCGAGCTGCTCCGCCAACTGCACCCGGGCTGTTCCGCCGAGTGGTTGCAGCTGCTGCGCCGGGAGCTGCAACGGGTCCTGCCGCCGCTCGGGCCGGACGTCGTACCGGGGCTGATCCCGAACATCATCGTGGGCCGGATCGCCAACCAGTTGGACTTCATGGGTCCCACCTACACCGTGGACGCCGCCTGCGCCTCCTCCCTGGTGGCGGTGCAGTTGGCGATGCGGGACCTGCTGGCCGGCGAGTGCGATCTGGCGCTGGCCGGCGGATCGCAGGTGTGGATGCCGGTCCCCGCGCTGAACGTGTTCTGCCGGCTCGGCGCGCTCTCACCGACCGAGCGGATCCTGCCCTTCGACGAGGACGCGGACGGCACGCTGCTCGGCGAGGGCATCGGCATGCTGGTCCTCAAGCGGGTCGCCGACGCGGTCCGCGACGGCGACCGGATCTACGCCGTGATCCGGGGCGTGGGCGTGGCGAGCGACGGGCACGCGGTGAGCGTCATGGCACCCCGGGCCGACGGCGAGGAGTTGGCCCTGCGCCGCGCGTACGAGCAGGCCGGTGTCGATCCCCGGACGGTGGGCCTGATCGAGGCGCACGGCACCGCGACGCCGCTCGGCGACGTGGTGGAGGTCCAGGCGCTGCGGCGGGTCTTCGGGCACCGGGAGGGCGGGCGGCCCTGGTGCGCGCTCGGGTCGGTCAAGTCCATGATCAGCCACACCATTCCGGCGGCCGGCGTGGCGAGCCTGATCAAGGTGGCGCTGGCGCTGCACCAGAAGGTGCTGCCGCCCACGCTGTGCCGCAAGCCCAACCCGAAGCTCGGCCTCGACGACAGTCCGTTCTACCTCAACACCGAGACCCGTCCGTGGGTGCACGGCGGCCCGCATCCCCGGCGGGCCGGGGTCAACGCCTTCGGCTTCGGCGGCATCAACGCGCACGCCGTGCTGGAGGAGGCGCCGGGCGAGGCCGATCCGGTCCGGCTGCCGGCCTGGGACAGCGAGGTGTGTGTGCTGGAGAGCGACTCACCGAGCGGGCTCGCCGAGCTGGCCGATCAGCTCGCCGGCACCCTCGCCCGTACGCCGGCCGGGCCGGTTGGGTACACCCTCACCGACGTCGCGTACTCGTTGAGCACCCGGCTGGGCCGGATCGAGCGGCCGGTGCGGCTTGCCGTCGTCGCGACCTCACTTGCCGACCTCGCCGGCAAGCTGACGAAGGCGGTCCGACGGCTGGCCGAGCCGGACTGCCGGCGGATCCGGACGGTCACCGGCACCTACTTCGCGGCGGATCCGCTGGCCCGCACGGGCACCCTCGCCTTCCTCTTCCCCGGCGAGGGCGCCCAGTACGCCGGCATGCTCGCCGACCTGTGCCTCAACTTCCCCCGGGTGCGGGAGGTCTTCGACCGGGTCGACCGCCGGCACGGTGGCGAACCGGGCGGCGACCGGCCGAGCGACCACATCTTTCCGCGTCCCGCGTTCTCGGTGGCCGAGCGGGCCGCCGCCGACGCCCGCCTGAACGAGCTGGACACCGCCGTCGACGCGGTCCTCGCCGCCAACGCGGCGCTGCTGGTGCTCGCCGGCGAGCTGGGCCTGCGGCCCGACGGCGGGTGCCTGGGCCACAGTTCGGGCGAGTACTCCGCGGCGATCGCCACCGGAGTCCTCGCCGTGCGCGACGAGGCTCGGCTGGGGCGGTTCGCCGCCCGGCTGCGCGCCCTCTCGGCGCAGGCACGCGCCCGCGACGAGCTGCCGCACGCGGTGTTGCTGACGGTGGCCGCCGACCGGGACCGGGCGGTGCGACTCGCCGCCGAGGCGGGCGGCCTGCATCTGGCCATGGACAACTGTCCACACCAGGTGGTGCTGGTCGGCGACCGGGCGGCCACCGACCGGGCCCGGGAACTCGCCACCAGGGCGGGGGTGCTCTGCGACGAGCTGCCGTACGACCGGGCGGTGCACACTCCCCGCTTCGCCCCGTACGCCGCCGGGCTGCGGGAGGTCATCGCCGACCTGGAGATCGCCGCGGCGCACGCGCCGCTCTACTCGGGCGCGACGGCGGCGCCCTATCCGACCGACCCGGAGGAGGTACGCCGGCTGCTCGTGGAGCAGTGGGTCCGGCCGGTCGAGTTCCGGCGCACGGTGCAACGGCTGCACGCCGACGGGGTGCGCATCTTCGTCGAGGTCGGACCGCGCGGCAACCTCACCTCGTTCGTCGAGGACATCCTGCGCGGTCACCCGTTCTGTGCGGTGCCGGCGGACGTGCCGCGACGCACCGGCACGACCCAGCTCAACCACCTCGTCGGCATCCTCGCCGCGGAGGGAGTGGCGGTGGACCCGTCGGTCCTCTACGCCCGCCGGGGTGCGCGGCTGGTCGACCTCACCGCGCCCGGACCGCCGCTGGCGGGACGCGCCAGCGCGGTGGTGCCGCTGGCGACGGGCTGGCCGATGCTCCGGCTGCCGGACGACGCCCTCGCCGCGCTCGCCGACGTACCCGCTGGCCCGGCGACACCGGGGACGACCGCCGCACCCGAGCCCGCCGCCCCGGCAGCGGCAGCACCGGCGCCCCGGCCCGAACCGGCGAGCTTCACGCCGGTTACCGAACCGGCGGGTCTCACGCCGGCGCCGCCGGGCACGCCGGCGGCGAAGGGACCGGTGCCGCCGGGCGGGCGGGCCGATGCCGTGCTGGCCGAACATCTGGCCACCATGCGGCGGTTCCTGTCGGTGAGCGAGCAGGTGGTGCGGACCTATCTGGGCAGCCCGGTGCCGGCCGGCACCGGCCCGGAGTGGCGGCTGCTCGGCAGGCCGGTGCGCTGGTCGGCCGGTCGGGAACTCGTCGCGCGGCGCGCGGTGGACCCGGCACGCGACGAGTACCTGCGCGATCATGCCCTGGGCGGCGCAGTCTCCGCGCTCGATCCCGGCCTGCGCGGGTTGGCCGCCATGCCGCTGACGATGAGCCTGGAGATCCTCGCCGAGGCGGCCGCCCGCCTGGTGCCCGGCCGGACCCTGGTCGGCCTGCGCGACGTGCGCGCCCGCTCCTGGCTGGCCTGGGACGACCGGCCGCAGACGCTTGAGGTGAGCGCGCGACGGCTGGCACCGGAGCAGGGCCGCGAGCGGGTCGAGGTACGACTGCGCGCCCTCGGCGGGAGCGGCCCCGACAGCCTCCCCGCCGTCGAGGGCACGGTGCTGCTCGGCGTACGCCATCCGACGCCGCCGCCGGCGCTGGGCCCGCCGCCGGAGGCCACCGGATCCCGGTGGCGGACCGAGCAGCTCTACACCGACGGCATGTTCCACGGTCCCTGCTGGCAGGGCGTTGCGGCGATGGAGCTGACCGCCCGGCGCGGCTCGGTCGGCCGGCTGCGGGTGCTTCCCCTTGACCGGCTGCTGCCCGACGCGCCGGAGCATCCGTTCCTGCTCGATCCGGTGGTGCTGGACGCCGCCGGTCAGGTCATCGGCTTCTGGGCCGCGGAGCAGCTGGACTCCGCCGCGGTGGTCTTTCCGTACCAGGTCGCCGGGGTGGACGTGTTCGGGCCGCGCCCGCCGGTCGGGACGCAGCTGCGCTGCACCGCCCGCACCGAGCTGATCGGCGACCGGGTGGTCCGCTCCGACATCGACGTGAGCACCACCCGGGGCGAGGTGTGGCTGCGCCTGACCGGCTGGACGGACCGCCGCTTCGAGCTGCCGGCCGAGCTGCGTCCCCTGCTGCTGCCACCGGACCGGGCCGGCCTGTCCCACCCGTGGCCGCAGCCCGGGCTCGCCGGCACCGCGACCTGCCGGCGGGTGTCGGCCGCGCCCGGTGACGATCGGGACTTCTGGCTCCGGGTCTGGGCGACGCGGGTACTCGGCCCCGCGGAACGCCGCCGCTTCGCGGCGCTGCACCTGCCGGCGGGTCGACGCAGCGATTGGCTCGCCGGCCGGACGGCGGCCAAGGAGGCCGCCGCCCAGCTGCTGGCCGACCGGTACGGCATCCGGCTGCTACCGGCCGACATCGAGGTGGTGACGGATCCCGAGGGCCGCCCGCTGGTGCGGGGTGGCTGGCAGCGGGACGTACCGGCGGTGCCGGCCGTGTCGATCACCCACGTCCCGGAGGGCGCGGTGGCGGTGGCCACGCTGCCGGAAACCGTCCCCGGGTCACCCGTTGTCGTGCACCACGCCGAAAGGGATTCCGATGTCCGCTGACCCGCGCATCCTCGCCGACGTCATCGCCCTAGTGACGGAGCTGGCGGGCGACTGGGAGTACGACGACCCGATCACCCCCGACACCCGGTTCCTCGCCGACCTGGGCCTGGAGTCGCTGGATCTGGTCGTACTCGGCACCGCGCTCCAGCACCGGCACGGGCCCCTGCCGTTCGCCGAGTTCCTCGCCGAGCTGGGCCAGCGTCCGGTCGAGAGCCGGGACGTCACCGTCCTGGAACTGGTGGACTTCCTCAGCGCGAACCAGCCGGTGCCGGCGCCGGGGGGTGCGCTCTGATGGTGCAGACGCTGCTGATCGGCCTGGACGGGGCCACCTTCACCGTGCTGGACCCGCTGATGCGCGCCGGGGTCATGCCCACCCTGCGGGACCTGGCTCAGCGCGGGGTCCGCGCCCCGCTGCGTAGCGTGATGCCGCCGCTGACCCCACCCGGCTGGACGTCGCTGGTGACCGGGCAACGTCCGGGCCGCCATGGCGTCTTCGACTTCTTCCGCAAGGAGTCGGCGCAGAGCGAGTACTTCCGGCTCACCACCGCCCAGGACATCGCCACGCCCACGATCTGGTCGCTGGCCAGCGCGTACGGCAGGAAGGTGGTGGCGCTGAACTTCCCGGTGATGTTCCCGCCACCGGCGGTGCACGGCTACGTGGTGCCGGGCGGCTGGATGCCGTGGCGGCAGTTGCGCCTCGGCTGTCACCCGCCGGACCTCTTCGACCGGCTCCGCGAGCTGCCCAGCTTCAACCCTCGGGAGCTGGCGCTGGACATGGCGCTGGAGGCGAAGACGGTGGAGGGTTGCCCCGACGACGAGTACGCCGACTGGGTGGACCTGCATGTCCGGCGCGAGCAGCGGTGGTTCGAGGTGGCCCGGCACCTGCTCACCCGCGAGCCGGCCGACCTGGTGGGTGTGGTCTTCGACGGCGTCGACAAGCTCCAGCACCTCTGTTGGCGGTTTCTCGACCCGGCCGCGCAGGCCACCCCGCAGGCCGGTTGGGAGGCGGACATCGCGGCGCGCTGCCTGCGGTACTTCCGGGAGTTGGACGGTCACCTCGCCGCCCTGCTGGACCTGGCCGGACCGGAAGCCACGGTCGTGCTCGCCTCGGACCACGGCTTCGGTCCGACCACCGAGATGTTCTACCTGAACGCCTGGCTCGCGAAGGCCGGCTACCTCGGCTGGGCCGACCGCGACGCCCACCCGGACGGCGCCGCCCCGCGCGTCGGCTTCCACGACATGACCCGGCACGTCCAACTGCTCGACTGGAACCGGACGCTCGCCTACGCCGCGACCCCGAGCAGCCAGGGCATTCACGTCGTCGCCCGGGAACCCGGCACCGACCGGCCACTGCCGCAGCAGCGGCGCCGGCAGATCCGGGCGGACCTGATCGCCGATCTGCGCGCCGCCCGGCATCCGGAGACCGGCGAGCCGCTGGTCGCACGCGTCTGGACCGCCGAGGAGGCGTTCGCCGGGCCGTTCCAGGATCTCGCACCGGACGTCTCCATCGAGCTGTACGGCGGTGCCGCGATCTCGATCCTGCGGTCCGACACGGTGGTCCGGCCGCATCCGCAGCCGAAGGGCAACCACCGGTGGGAGGGCATCTTCATCGCCTGCGGTCCGTCGATCCGCTCGGGGCTGTCCGTGCCGGAGCTGTCGATCGTGGACGTCGCCCCCCTCGTGCTGCGCAGCCTGGGCGTGCCGGTCCCCGACGACCTGGACGGTCGGCTGCCGGCGGCGGTGCTGGTGCCGGGCGCGGCCACCGAGCAACCCGTACCGCCCGCCGCCCCGCCGCCGCTCGTTCCGCCCCCGGCTCAGCCGGCGGCAACTGAGTCGACGGCGACCGAGTCGGCGTACGACAGCGAATCGGAACTCGTGATCGTCTCGCGCCTACGGGCGCTCGGATATCTGGACTGACGGAGGGCTGACATGCCGAAGGTATCCCTTCCGAGCGGAATCAGGCTGCACTACCAGCGGATAGGCGAGGGGCCCGACGTGGTCATGGTGCATGGCCTCACCGGCAACCTCGCGGTCTGGCACCTGCGCATCGCGTCCCTGCTTGTCGACCGCTTCCGGCTGCTCACCTACGACCTGCGCGGCCACGGCTACAGCGACATGCCGCCCTCCGGTTACAGCCTCGACCAGATGGCCACCGACCTGCTCGACCTGCTGGACGCGCTGAACATCGAGCGGCCGTACGTCGTCGGGCACAGCTTCGGGGCGGACATCGCGCTCTACTTCGCCCACCACCATCCCGAGCGGGTACGCGCCGTGGTCGCCATCGAGGCCGTCCTGCCGGCCATGATGTACCTGCGGGCCGGTGCCGACTGGCAGGGCTGGTCGGACTGGGCGGCCGTACTGGAACGCTCCGGTCATCCCGTCCCGCCGGAGCGCCGTACCGACCTGGGTTACCTGCTGCGGCTGAGCCTCAAGGTGCCGAAACGGTGGGGACCGTTGCAGGGCCTGCCACGCAACCCCGCGCCGTTCCTGCGACTGCTCGACGACACAAGCATGGCGACCGAGGTCGCGCAGGTCGGCGGGCTGCCGGCGGAGGCGATCCCGGAGATCCGCTCCAGCGTCACCCTCGTCTACTGCGAGGGCTCTGCCCTGCTGGGGACCTTCGACTATCTGCGCGAACGGCTGCCGGACGTGCATCCGGTGCTGCTACCGCGCACCGATTGGGGACATTTCGGGCCGCTTGAGCAGCCGGACGAGGTGGCCCGACACATCCTCGGCGCCCTCGGTCGCGCCGAACCGTCGACCGCTACCAGGCAGGGCTGAGCCGTGAGCAGACGATCTCGGCAGCGCAGGACGGGCCCGGTCCTGGTGACCGGCGCGTCCGCTGGACTGGGCCTGGAAACGGCGCTCTACCTGGCGGAGCAGGGACTGCCGGTGTACGCGACGGTACGCGACGACGCCACCCGGGCCGACGTCCTGCGGGCGGCGGCCGAACGGAACGTCGCGCTGCGCGTGCTGCGGCTGGACCTGACCGATCCGGCCAGCATCGACCGGGCCGTCGGCACGGTGCTCGACGAGGCGGGCGAGATCTACGCCCTGGTCAACAACGGTGGCATCGGGCTGCGCGGCTGCCTGGAGGACCTGTCGGACGCCGAGATCCGGCACCTGTTCGAGACGAACGTGCTCGGCACGCTTGCCGTGACCCGGGCGGTGCTGCCGCACCTGCGTGCCGCGGGCCGGGGCCGGGTGGTGACCATCTCGTCGGTGGGCGGACGGATCTCGTCCTTCGGCGTCGGTGCGTACTGCGCCACCAAGTTCGCGCAGGAGGGCCTCGGCGAGGCGCTCGCCCTGGAGCTGGCCCCGTTCGGGATCCGGTCGGTGCTCATCGAACCGGGAATGATCAAAACGACCCGGTGGACCACCAACCGGGCGACCTCGCCCGGTGCGCTGGATCCGCGCAGCCCGTACCGGGAGATGTTTCTCGCCGCCGAGGAGCTGGCGGACCGGATCGTCGGTCGAAGCCGGACCCGCCCGGTCGACGTGGCGAAGGCCGTGCACCGCGCGATCACCACCGAGCACCCGCGGATGCGGTACGTCGTCGGCAGGCCGGCGTCCGTGGTGATCCGGATGCGCCGGTTCCTGCCGGAGCCGCTCTTCGAACGCGTCTACTTCGGCCCGTTCCTGCGGCGACTGCAACGGGCGCGGGCCGACGGCACGCCGCCACCTGCCGTCGAGCCCCGGGCCGGCGCACGCGGAGGTGTGTGATGGCCCGGTTCCTGGTCACCTGCTGGCCGTTCGAGGGGCACGTGTTCCCCCAGCTGAGCATCGCCGTGGCGCTGCGCGAACGGGGCCACGAGGTGGCCTTCTACACAGGCGAGACCGCCCGGTCCACGATCGAGACGGCCGGCTTCCCGGTCTTTCCCTTCGATCGGCTCGCGGCGGATCACTGGCAGGTCGTACAGGAGATGGAACGTCGGCACGCCACCCGCCGCGCATCGCGCCGGGTGGCGTACCAGGCGTTCCGGCACTGGTTGGTGGAGTCGATCCCCGACCAGGTGGCCGACCTGGAGTCGCTGCTGCTGCGCTGGCAGCCGGACGTGCTGGTCACCGACCTGTCGATGTGGGCACCGATCGTGGTGCTCTGGCAACGCGACCACATCCCGGTCGCCCTCTCCAGCACGATGATGGGTCCGATGATTCCCGGGCCGGACGCG